>NZ_AUTH01000084.1:0-134115 GCF_000497975.1 Pseudoalteromonas sp. TB41
ATGGCAAAAGAAAAGTTTGAACGCGTAAAACCGCACGTAAACGTTGGTACAATCGGCCACGTTGACCACGGTAAAACTACACTAACTGCAGCAATCACTAACGTACTTGCAAAAGTATACGGCGGTGTTGCTAAAGATTTCGCATCAATCGATAACGCTCCAGAAGAGCGCGAGCGTGGTATCACAATCTCAACTTCACACGTTGAGTACGATACGCCTACTCGTCACTACGCACACGTAGATTGTCCTGGTCACGCCGATTATGTTAAAAACATGATCACTGGTGCTGCTCAAATGGACGGCGCTATCTTAGTAGTTGCTGCGACTGACGGTCCTATGCCACAAACTCGTGAGCACATCCTACTTTCTCGCCAAGTTGGCGTTCCTTACATCGTTGTATTCATGAACAAATGTGACATGGTTGATGATGAAGAGCTACTTGAGCTAGTAGAAATGGAAGTTCGTGAACTTCTTTCTGAATACGACTTCCCAGGTGATGACTTACCACTAATTCAAGGTTCTGCACTTAAAGCACTTGAAGGCGAAGAGCAATGGGAAGCTAAAATCGTAGAGCTTGCAGAAGCACTAGATACTTACATTCCAGAGCCAGAGCGTGACATCGATAAGCCATTCATCATGCCTATCGAAGACGTTTTCTCAATCCAAGGTCGTGGTACTGTTGTAACTGGCCGTGTTGAAGCTGGTATCATCAACGTGAACGACGAAGTTGAAATCGTTGGTATCAAAGAGACGACTAAGTCTACTTGTACTGGTGTTGAGATGTTCCGTAAGCTTCTTGACGAAGGTCGTGCTGGTGAGAACATTGGTGCACTTTTACGTGGTACTAAGCGTGAAGACGTTGAACGTGGTCAAGTACTAGCTAAGCCTGGTTCAATCAAGCCACACACTACATTCACTTCAGAAGTATACGTACTTTCGAAAGATGAAGGTGGTCGTCATACTCCATTCTTCAAAGGTTACCGTCCACAGTTCTACTTCCGTACAACTGACGTAACAGGTGACGTACAGTTACCAGAAGGCGTAGAAATGGTAATGCCTGGTGATAACGTTAAGATGACTGTAACGCTAATCGCGCCAATCGCGATGGACGAAGGTCTTCGTTTCGCTATCCGTGAAGGTGGCCGTACTGTAGGTGCTGGTGTTGTAGCAACTATCGTAGAGTAATAATTAACGTTTAAGTTAATTGTTAGAAAAGGTCACTTAGGTGGCCTTTTTTAATGGCTGCGATTTACATCATGTGAAGGTGGCGCAGTCACCTTAGGCGTAGGTGCTTTGTCGCAACGTTCAACGAGTAATAATTAGCCTAGCTAATTAATACGAAAAAACCCGAGCTTAGCCTCGGGTTTTTTAATGCCTGCAATAAAATAAAGGTTTCAGGTGCAAGGTTTAAGGTTTTAGGTAATACCAATTCACTTAATTAAGCGGTCTATTTTGAGGCAGGAAAAACGGGGTGATAGCTAGGCAAAAAATTCGCTATTTAGTTGTTCTAAATGAGAATTTTTTAACACAGGTAGCGGCACGTTTAGCCCCGCAAAATGATTGAGTATTATTGCGGATTGGTATAAAGCAGCTCGGTGTAAATTTAACACTGTCACTTGGGTTGAGTTTTATCGCACTTAGAGGGTAAAGCATGAAGGTTCTACACTTACCTTATGCATTGGTGCTTAGTAGCAACGATCGTTGAGTTCTCAATTACTGTAATGCTGCAGGTTTCAGGTTTTAATGAGTGAAGTTTGGCGTTCCTGTTGTTGTCGTAACGAAGTTTAAAGCAGCATTGATACCGCTGCTTAAAAATTAACGAGGCTATTTTAAGGCTTGTTTATCGTTATTTAAGTTGGAACGTTGTTATAATAGGTAATAATTAAATAGTCAGTAGCGCAGAGAGTCCAATGGAACTTGAACAAGATAGCAATTTAACACTTCCTTTATTTATTCTAGATGAAACACTAAGTACCCGTGACTTAGCGCAGCCTGACTTGGAAATTTCAGTTATCTTAAGTGATGAGCTGCTTACTCAACTATGCCAGAACCCCAGTGCTGACAGTAGTATAGGCATTAGCATTGCAGACTATGAGTTGAATATCATCAATTCAAGCTTTGCTACCATAGCGCATAGCGAGCATGACGCTCAACTAACGCTCACCCAAGGCCCTCTATTAAGCGCTGTAGTGACTACAGTTGATGAGCTGACATTCGTATCACCTCAAGTTGATATGATGCCCACGTTCGATTTGGGCGATGAGGCAGAGTAATGAAAAAGATCATTATAAGTACATTTGTACTGATTATTTTAAGTGGCTGTGCCTACCTAGGAAATGCTCATTATAACGAACTGTTTGGTCCCGAAAAAACACAAGCGCGTATTGTTGACGCTAATAGTGGTGATGGCGCCGAATTTCTTCAGCATGTAAAGCCTGTACTCGATAACCGCTGCGTGGTTTGTCATGGCTGTTATGATGCGCCTTGCCAATTAAAACTCTCTTCTCCTGAAGGTATCGACAGAGGCCTCAGTAAAGAGTTGGTTTACGATGGTACTCGGTTGTTAGCCTCAACGCCGAGCCGATTATTATTTGATGCAACCACGACTGAGCAATGGCGTGATAAAGAATTTAGCCCGGTATTAAACGAGCGAGCACAAACTGAAGAAGCCAATTTAGCGGGTAGTGTGTTATTTAATACGCTGGTATTAAAGCAAAGTTCACCCTTGCCAGAAGATGAAGTATTAGATGAACGCTTTGATTTTTCGCTTAGTCGCAACCAAAGTTGTGCGACCATGGGTGAGTTTGACCAATTAGCGGATGAGCAACCGCATGCGGGTATGCCTTATGGCTTGCCTGGAGTGACTGCTGCTGAATTTCAGCACTTACAAAACTGGATTAAAAAAGGCGGGAAAATGGCGCACATCAAGCCGCCATCAGCTGCTGAGCTTGCGCAAGTAAAAAACTGGGAAGCATTTTTAAATCAAGATGGTTTGAAGTACCAATTATCAGCGCGCTATATTTATGAGCATTGGTTTTTAGCACACATCTACTTTAGTGATGCACAATCACCTAACTTTTTTAAGTTGGTACGCTCAAGTACTCCCCCTGGTGAAGACATTAAATTAATAAGTTCTCGTCGCCCTTACGATAATCCAAACGTTGAGCGTGTTTATTATCGACTGCTTCACGACCGTTCTACTATTTTATCAAAAACGCATTTACCGCTTAAACTTAATGATGAAAAGTTGGCACGTATTTACCAGCAATTTATTGCGCCAAATTACACTGTATCTAGTTTACCAAGCTATGAGCCTACCCTTGCATCAAACCCGTTTAAAACGTTTGAAGCACTGCCTATAGATGCAAAATATCAATTTATGCTCGATGAAGCTGAGCTAATTATTATGGGCTTTATTAAAGGCCCTGTTTGTCGTGGTCAAATAGCACTCAATGTGATTAATGATCATTTTTGGGTGGCGTTTGCTGATCCTAAAAAGGTAGCGACTCCGGCGGTAGGTAAAATGCTGGTGCAACATGAGGATGCATTAGAGTTGCCCGCAGCAGAGGAAAGTAATGCGTTACCGATTTCTAATTGGGTCAAATACTCGGTTCGCGAAAAACGTTACTTAAAAGCCAAGGTAGAGCTTGCTAATAATCTGTTCAAAAACGGCGAGCATTTAACCACCGACTTATTGTGGAAAGGGGATGGGCACAATCAAAATGCAGCACTGACTATTTTTCGACACTTTGATAGTGCAACTGTAGTTAAAGGCTTTATTGGCCAACAACCTAAAACTATGTGGGTGCTTGATTACGCGCTGTTTGAGCGTATTCATTACTTGTTAGTTGCGGGCTTTGATGTGTATGGCAATATTGGCCATCAATTAATAACGCGCTTATACATGGACTTTTTACGTTTAGAAGGTGAGCACAACTTTTTAGCTTTGTTACCTGAAGCTCAGCGAGAGACAATTAAACAGAGTTGGTATCGAAAATCACCACCTAGTTTGTCGACCTTTTTTGAAAACAATCGTGAGTTTAGTCAACCCAGCGGTATTAACTATCAAACAGATGAACCGCAATCAGAGCTATATGGCTTAATTAAAGAGGCATTAGAGCCCGTTTTAAGTCCTCGTTATGACTATAAAAAAGTACCCGCACCATTAAGTGCGATTAATACCATGCCTGCTAAAGCAGTTAACTTACTGCCACAGCTATCTTATGTGCTAGTGAAAGAGCAGGATGGCCACAAAGGCTATACGATTATTCACCATAACGCGCACTATAATATTTCGAGTCTACTAAACGAAGATGGACAGCGCGCCTATGAAGAAGATACGGTGACAATTGTTCCGGGCTTTATTGGTGATTACCCTTCTGCAATTTGGTATTTAAATAACGCCCAACAGGTTTCGGCCTTTGCCGAACAGTTACCGCTAATGCAAGTGGAAGCTGATTATCGCGCTTTAAAGTCTAAGTTTGCGATTCGTCGAACTCACCCGCAATTTTGGCAATACAGCGATATTTTACATCAGGTTGCCCGCCAGTACCGAGGTGTTGAATTTGGCATGTTTGATTATAATCGACTAGAAAATCGTTAGGTACACGCTAAACGGTTACAAGAGCCCAGCTTAACTAGCTGGGTTTTTTATATTTAATAATTTAGTAATTAGTTTGCTAAGCTTAGGCTACAGTTAAAACAAAAAAAGTAACCTAGTGTATGTTCAACATTGTTAAGAGTATTCGCAAACGTTACCGTTGGGCTTTAGTTGCTATTGCCTTGTTGGTCAGCGTATCTGCATTACTGATGCAATACTTCTTTTCAGTGCAAAAATACGATGCAAAAATTATCAATATAGCTGGCAAGCAACGTATGCTTTCGCAAAAAATAGCTTGGCATAGCAATGCATTAATTAATCAAACGGATAATCACGCACAACATCTTCAATCGTTAAAACACTCCCTTGAGTTATTTGAACAAGCCCATGAATATTTACTCACTAAAGATGAGCAAGGTGACGCAGTTTATCTAAATACATCTTTATTTGATTTATATTATGCCCCCCCAAGCAACTTAAATGCAGAGGTGTTGGCCTTTATAACGCAAGCTAAAAATTTGGTCTTTCGAAAGGAGGTTATTAATTTGGCTTCGTTTTCTGTGAGCGAAGTTGAAGCATTACTAAAAAAGTTAGACACTGCGGTGAGCTTATTTGAGCAACAAGCGGTAAAAAAGGTTGATTGGATCTCTAGTATTGAACTGCTTTGTTGGTTTTTTACTCTGGCATTATTGTTTTTAGAACTTAGATTTGTGTTTATGCCAATGGAAAAACGAGTTCTAGAAACCTTACAAAAGTATCAACAACAAAAAGAATTTGCAGAGCAGGTAAGTAATAACAAAGAGCACTTTATTGCACGAGCCAGTCATGAATTTAGAACCCCATTACAGGGGTTAATTACCTCGATCGATGAGCTAAAAATTCCCACTTCACAGCAGGATATACAACGCCAAGCTCGGTATTGCTCGGCGAGGTTGTTGGCGATGTTAGATGAATTACAAGATTTACAAGCGCTGAGTTTAAATCGTTGGTCGTTAAACCCGACCTCTGACAACTTACTAACCACCATAAATAAAGTGTTAGTTGTGTATGAATATGGTTGTACTGAAAAAGGGTTAAAGTTAATCAGAGAGTTAGCAGCGAGCTTAGACTGCGCGGTGATTGTAGATCATGCACGCTTACAACAAATAGTTAATGAGCTACTTAGTAATGCATTAAAGTTTACAGAGCAAGGAGAGGTGAAAGTCATCGCTACGCTCAACAATAACCAACTATCGCTGAGCGTCGAGGACACCGGCTGTGGCTTTGATCACCTTATCGAGCAATTAGAATTAGACAGCACTGAGCAAAGTAACCATTTTCAAGGACTCAGAACAGGCCTTGCCCGTGTACAATATATTGTTGATGCCTTAAAGGGTGAAATTCGTTTTGAAAATAATCGTCAGCAAGGGGCATCTGTATTTTTAACATTACCATTAGAGATGGATACTACTTTAAGCAAGTCATCGTCAATGCCTGATAACTTACATTGTTTAGTCGTTGAAGATAACCCACTTAATATGCTGGTACTCACTAAGCTATTAACTGCATTGAACATACACGCTGAATGCGCTGAGAATGGCAAAATAGCGTGTGAAATGGTCGCCAAAAAATCTTATGACGTCATCTTTATGGATTTAAATATGCCGGTTATGGATGGGTTTGAAGCCACTAAAATCTTGCATGATAACGATAAAACACTGCCGATTATTGTGGTTACCGCAAACACCTCTGATAGTGATCTTGCTCGCGCTAAAGCTTGTGGAGCAATAGGTCATATTCATAAACCCATAGATCAGCAAAGCATAATCGCGGCGCTAAACGATGCTTTTCTACCTGAGGTTGATTAAATCTCACTTGCTTAATTATTCCTTATTACGTTAGTTTGAGTTTTTAGCTCTGTTATGGGATCTAACGTGCGCTCAATTTTACTACAGCAATTTAGTGGTTATTTATCTACCGATGACAGTGTTCGGTATTATATCGACGATTTAACTTGGCAAGTAAAGCAGGGTGAACATTGGGTCTTACTCGGGGGGAATGGTGCTGGAAAATCAGCACTCGCAGCAGCGTTAATTGGTGAAGCAAAACAACAAAGCGGGCAACGTCATAGTACCTTTAACAAGCTACAATTAGTGTCAAGTGATCTACAAAAGCAGTTACTTAACACGCATCGTAAAAGTGAAAAGCCACAAAAAGTAACAGACATGCTCTTTGCTGAGCCTCAAATAAATAGCGATTTATGCCAACAGTTAATCACCGCTTTTAATTTTGATGCCTTACTTAATCGTGATTTTACTGATTTATCTACTGGCGAAACGCGTAAATTATTATTAATTAAAGCGCTATCTGCTAACAGTGATTTAGTTGTGCTTGATGAACCATTTGATGGCTTAGACTCTGAATCGGTTGGGCAGCTAAACCGCCTATTACAGCAGTTGAGCGCACAAACCTGCTTTGTGTTTGTGCTAAACCGTGTTGACGAAATTCCAGCGTTTGTTGATCACTTTGCTTATGTGAATAATGGTCGTTTACAACATAGCTTGGCAAAACCGTGTGCAGCAAAACAAGCGGATTTATTCAAATTACTTCATTTAGAGCATACATCATTAAGTATTCCCGATGCGCCTGAGCGCTGTTTTAAATCAGCGACAAACATGCCACTCGTTAAGCTCACTAATGCTCATGTGCGTTACAGCGAACAAACAATTTTTGAAAATTTAAACTGGACGATTAACCAATATCAGCACTGGCAACTCACCGGGAAAAATGGCTCAGGTAAAACCTGTTTATTAAATTTAATTACAGGTGATAACCCTCAGTGCTATAACAATGAGATTGAAGTGTTTGGTTTTAAGCGTGGCACAGGGGAGAGTATTTGGGATATAAAACAGCACATTGGTTATATTTCAAATACGCTACATTTGCAGTATCGAGTGAGTATTTCGGCGCTTAATACTATTATTTCAGGGTTTTTCGATAGTATAGGTTTATATCAACAAGCCAGTGAGTTACAAACGCGTTTAGCTAAAGAGTGGTTGGCACTAATTGGTTTAAGTGACAAAACAAATAGCGCTTTTACCCAGCTATCGTATGGCGATCAGCGACTATTACTGATTGTGCGCGCAATGGTTAAACATCCTGCTTTGCTTATTTTAGATGAGCCATGCTTAGGGCTTGATGAGGCAAATCGTCAACGCGTTTTACTGCTGATTGAAAAGGTGTGTGCTGCAAAAACGAGTACCGTTATTTATGTAAACCATCATGCAGCAGATACCATTAAAGGGATTGAACACACCTTAAAAATGGAAGATTTTAAACCGGCTCACTATGGGCAACAAGCTGCTCATAGTGAGACGCTTATATAAGCTTGTTTATAACTGAGTAACCTTAAACCCTTGGTCGCGAAGTTGTTTAATTAAACCATGCTGCTCAACTAAGTGCAGAGCACCTACCGCAATAAACACCTTGCCTTGTTCAAGTTTAGGCGTGAGTTGAGTGACCCAATTATTATTGCGCTCAATCAGCATCACTTGCTCGCTTTGTTGACCGTATTGGCTGTCATCAAAACTGGTGTGGTAATAGCCGGTTAGGGTTTGCATATCGCCCTTTTTCCATGCATCCACTAGGGTGATAAAGTAGGTATTAATATCGCTTAGTTGCTCAAAAGTTTCTGCCATCATGGCATTGCTTAATGACTCTAAGCCATTAAACATCTGTAGTTGTTGCTCTATGGTTTCAAGCTCCGCAATGTTAATACTGTGCTTTTGCGCGTACTCGAGTATTTGCTTATCGATGCCGTTTTTATCTGAATAGCCCGCGTTTTGAAACTCAATTTGCATCATGGTCAACATAACAGCCCAAGGTTTGAAACTGTTGAACATGGCAATATCAATCGATTTTTTAGCAAAGTAGTCTTTGAGGAGTTGATAATTTTTTTCTGAAAGCTCGCTCTGTAGCGTACGCCCGTTAGTAAGCAGCATAAACGGCATAGAACGTTGTTGCATTTGTAATGGTGATAGTTTACTTATATCCACTTCAACAACAACTTGATTACTGTTATCCAGTGCGTGAGTCACTTTTTGTGGTAGCCCTTTCATGCTGGCATCACCCACATGCACGGTGCCAAATAAATACGAGCTAGCGCCTTGTTTTTCTATTTTGAATAGAGCCGGTGCTGCATAGCCATTGACGCTAAAGGCTAAAAGTAATAACACCATAAATAAATGACTAATACGTAATGACACGTTCATAAAATCCTATCCAAGTTTAAGTCGTTTTATAAATACTAACTTAGTTTACTTTATAGGTAACGTAAAAATGCCTGATTAATCAATCAGGCATTTTTCGGTGTTATTGATACCAATTATTGCTGTAGGCCATGTTGCCATAATTAGCCAGCGCACGAGCTTGCTTGATGAGTGCGCTATCGTTATGTTTGGGGTGTAATTGCTTATTTTTATAAATATAGGTGGTTGCCGGTTTATCTGGCTGCAAAATAACAACGTTATCATTTTGCATGTAAGCAAAGTTTTTATCGTACTGCATCATTGCACGCTGCTTATTTTTGGCCACAGGGCGAGTGAGATCGTGACCAATCATTGGGTGTTCACCGCTGGCGCCAATAAGCGACAGTAAGGTGGTAGGAATATCCAGCTGACTGGCTAATTGATGATCGCGTTTGGGCTTAATACCGTTTCCAAAAATAACCGCAGGAATTCTAAAGTGATCAATAGGTACAAGGCTGGAACCAGACACGCGTGAGTCGTGATCAGCAATCACTATAAACACAGTATCGTCCCAGTAAGATGACTTTTTCGCCTTTTCAATGAATGTGCCTAGGGCATAATCTGCATATTTAGCTGCGTTATTACGGCTTTGCTTTGGTTGCTCAAACAGGGCTATTTTACCGTCCGGAAATTCATAAGGGCTATGATTAGAACTACTAAAAATCAGACTAAAAAATGGCTTTTGCTGTTGTTGTAATTTATTCAGCTCTTTATCTGCTTGAGTAAATAAATCTTCGTCAGATGCGCCCCATGAACCATTAAAGTTAATGTTATCGAAGCTTTCACTATCAACAATATCACTAAAGCCGTTACCCAAAAAGAAGCTACGCATGTTGTCAAAGTGACTTTCTCCACCATAAATAAACTGAGTATGGTAGTCCTGCTTTGCTAAAAAACTAGCCAAGGTAAAAAAGTCACGTTGTGATTTATCGAGTTTTACAACCGCGCGTGAGGGAGTCGGTGTAAAACCGGTTATAACTGCTTCAATACCGCGTACAGAGCGAGTGCCGGTAGCGTATAAGTTATCAAATCCCCAGCCCTGTTGATAAAGTGCATCTATATTAGGCGTTAAGGGTAAGCCACCTAAGGTACCTACATAACGAGCGCCCAAGCTTTCTTGCAGAATAATAACCAGGTTTTTCTTTTTACCTTGGTAGCTTGCCTGATGAAAAGTGCGGGTAGGGGCATTTGGATTATTAAATATTGCTTGAGGATTTTGCATGGTACTGCGTACTGTGGCGAGTAACTCCTCTTGAGGGACCTTGCCATAATATGCCTGACTTGATTGCTCATTGGAGAGCTGTTTTAACGCAAATGCTACGCTATATGATGAATTAAGCGTGAGGTCATTCAGCAAGTGGTCGGTCGAAAATGCCACCATAGCGGGGTTTAATGGACGATGGCCTAATGAATTTCGAGCGCCTAACAGTGTTAGGCTACATATAATAACAGCTAATAGTGATAGTTTTATTGCCCCTAGGGACGAGCGGTTTTGCCATTGCTGAGTAAGAATTTTGTTAGCAAATTTAATGGTGAAAACGAGCGCTAAAACAGCGAAGAGGACTTCGAGTTTGTAACCTGAAAAAATCATTTTAGAGACTTCTTTAGGATAAATAAGGTATTCAATAAATAGGCGATTAGGGCGTAAGTCGTATTCGTTAATAAACGTGGGTGTAATAACCTCAAAAAACACTAACATTGCAGCCATTATTACTAAATACCACTTTACGACTCCTCGAATATAAGCAGTTAATTTGAGAGCATGTGCTGCAAGTGTTAGTAACAAAGCGGGGGTTATGATGTAGCATAATGTTGCTATATCAACACGTAAACCGCCTACAAAAACAAAGTGCCAGGCGCCTTCGGTAAATACACGGCCACTTTGCCACAAACTTAAACCTAATCGCGCAAAAGTTAGCAAGCATAGGAGTGCGAAAAAAAATACCGCTAAAACCCACAATGGCCCCAGTACTTTTTTAGTGCTACTGATTAAGTCCATAGCACAGACCACCAAACTAAAATAGCAATAAGCATGGCGATAAAGACACTGGCGGATGCAATATCTTTAGCTAGGCCTGATAGTTCATGATATTCGCTACCGATGCGATCAACCACCACTTCGACTGCGGTATTGACCAACTCAGCAAATAACACAAACAATAAGCTGGCAATCAAGATTAATTTGCTACTTAAAGTAATTTCTTGCAAGCAGGCAAATACGCCTAGCAAACTAAATAAAACCAACTCTTGCTGAAAAGCAGCCTCAAATCGGCTCATCCATTTTAGGCCGTTAAATGTATGGCTTAAGGTAAAAATTAGGCGCATTAGGCCTTGGCGTTTTATAACGGTTTTATTATTCATATTTTAGTTTCGCTATGGTTAATCGATTGACATGACGCGAGTAAATCTTCAGAGGTTTGGTAGGTTTTACTCGCAACACCGGTTAAGCTTAAAAGGGTATGAAAAATAGCATCGTGTGATTGCGCTAAAGTGCTATTTAAGTTGTTTAGACACTTGGCTGTAATGCGCTGATTATGCTCATCAGCCCAGATGTAAAGAGGCACATGGGTTTGAGCTGTTGGTGCAAATGCATAGGGAAAGCCATGTAAGTATGCGCCATTTTCACCGAGCGACTCGCCATGGTCTGACACATACAGTAATTGCTTATCAATATTAGCTGGCAGTGCCTTTAACTGTTCAATAACTTGAGCGTTGATAAAATCACTATAAGCAATTGTATTATCGTAGGTGTTAACCAGTTCTTCAGCGCTACAGTTTTGAATATCGCTGCGGTCGCAGGTTGGACTAAATTGTTTAAATTTTTCAGGGTAGCGCTTAAAGTAAGTAGGGCCATGTGAACCCATCATATGCAGCACTATAACCGTATTAGCCTGACTCAAATTGGCAAGCTTGTGCTTTAAAGGGGCTAGTAACGCTTCATCAAAACAGTATTTACCATCACATAGTTCAGATGCTTTGGTATCAATATTAATGGTAGGTACGCGCGTGCAGACGTTTTTACAGCCACTGTTATTATCAACCCACAAGACATCTGTGCCTGCTTGTTGTATCAAATCAATTACGTTTTGCTGGTTATCACTGTCTAAACGAGAAAAATTGGCATGAGTTTGCAGTGAAAACATACATGGTACTGACACTGCTGTGGCCGTGCCACACGACGATACGTTATCGAAATAAGTGACATTATGTTTTTGCGTGTATTGGTTGGTATTACGCTCATAGCCTTGGTAGGAAAAATTTTCAGCTCGAGCGGTTTCACCTACCACGATGACAGTAACTCGTGTTGTGCTTGGCGATGCTAAAGTTGGCGTGGTATCAATATTTTTAAATTCAATATCGCTATAAAGTAACTGGTCACGGGCGTATTTGTAGCCACTAGAGAGATATTGAAATGGAATAATTTCTTTTTTAAGAATACGGTTATTACGACCCGTTGCCGCGTAATCGGCGTAAAAGTTAACGACCACTAATGCAATCAGTGCAAAGCTTGCTAAAAGCAGTTTAAGACGGCTAATAACTTCTTTGTATGGACGAGCGCAGTTTATTTTTATTCTACTCAAAATAAAGACAGGTAATGCGGCAAAAAGCAGTAAAAAGCCAACAAGTTGCAGGTTTAAATAGCTTAACGCTTCACTAGAGTCAGTTTCGACGGTGTTTTGTATCATGGAATAATCAAACACCACACCATAGTTCAATGAGCCATATAACGCCGCACTCGAGAGCACTAGCAGCAAGTAGTTAATGGGTTTTAGTATTCCCCGAATAGAAACCACTGAAAAGAATATGATTAGCAAACAAATCAGTAGTAACGGCACAGAAAACAAAAATAGCCATGAAAATGTGTGCAACGAGGTAATAGCGCTAAACGCACCATGCATAAATGGAATATTAATAACTAAGCCGTAATAACAAGCCATAAAAATAATGAATGCATTAGCACTGCAATTAAAATAAAAGCGTTTTTTAGTATTTTCTTGCGGTTGCTTACTGAGTTTGAAAGTTGGGTTCATAACACGCCTCTTTTTCGTGAACGTTGTTATGCTAGGCTGCCAGACTTAAGAAACTCTTAAGAAATCGATTTATTTTAATTTTGTTAGATAAAAATGAGGTGGCTTACTAAAAATTAATCAAACCAGAATTCAGTGTTATAAGAATAGTGAATTTCCTGAGTTGAAATGACGGGATAAAAAATCTATTTAACCTGGTTTAATTGAATTTTAAAACCTGAGTAAGCGTGTTTTTATAATTATTTTGAATTGAATTTGGTGTTGACTTACCGCCCTGAGCGCGGTACTAATATAAAAAGACAGCGAAACAAGATGTTCGCAATGACTAAATCTTAAATGGTACTGAATTTTATGCTTAAAAATGCACTTAACCTAGTCCTGATTATTATCGTGGTGATTATTCCCGCGAGGGCTTCGTAGTGCTTTAAAAAACTAAGCATTGAAAAGCCCTCCGCACTTAACCGTCCGGGGGGCTTTTTAGTTTTAGAGTTAAACTTTTAATGGGTTGTCACACAGGAATGAGGATTTACTAATGACAGGCGCAGAACTAACAATAGATTTACTCGCCAAACACGGCGTAGATGAAGTATTTGGCTACCCAGGTGGTGCTATTATGCCCATTTACGATGCCTTGTATGGTGCGCCTGTAAAACATTATCTTACTCGCCATGAGCAAGGTGCAGGGTTTGCCGCCGTGGGCTATGCACGCAGTACTGGACGTTTAGGTGTGTGCTTGGCAACATCAGGCCCTGGAGCTACTAATTTAATTACCGCATTGGCAGATGCCATGATGGACTCAGTGCCTTTACTCGCTATTACAGGGCAAGTACCAACCGCCGCTATTGGCTCTGATGCTTTTCAGGAAATTGACGTGCTTGGCATGTCGCTTTCGTGTACTAAACACAGTTACATGGTTGAGCGAGCAGAAGATTTAGCCGAAATATTACAAGAAGCGATGCATTTAGCACAAAGCGGCCGTCCAGGCCCCGTTTTAGTTGATATCCCCAAAGACATTCAAATGGCGCAGGTGCCTTTTAAACCTTGGTTAGCGGCAGATGAATACTTACCGCAACTTAATTTAAACCAAGTTGCTATCGCCAATCAATTACTCAGTGAAGCCAAGCAACCCGTAGCGTATGTTGGTGGGGGCGTTCATGCCGCTGATGCGCAAAATGAATTAATGCAATTTTTAAATAAAACGCAGATGCCTGCGGTTTCAACCCTTAAAGCATTGGGCAGTGTATTACCTGATTACGAATATGATTTAGGCATGCTAGGTATGCATGGTGGTCAAGCCGCTAATTTAGCGGTGCAAGAATGTGATGTATTAGTGTGTATTGGTGCTCGCTTTGATGACCGTGTAACAGGCAACTTAGCTAAGTTTGCTGCAAAAGCAAACGTGATTCATTTAGACATAGATGCAGCCGAGGTCGGTAAACGTAAACCCGCAAAGGCTTCTTTAATTGCTGATTTAAAAACCTCACTTCCCGCCCTTGAGTGCGTCGTTACGCCAAAAGCGTGGTGCGATCATAATAAACAAATGATGGTTAAGCATGCATGGCGCTACGACTATCCTGGTGAAAAAGTATTTGCCCCTTATTTACTTAATCAACTAAGCCAGCGTATGCCAAGCACCAGTGTTGTTTGCTGCGATGTGGGTCAGCACCAAATGTGGGTTGCGCAGCATATGAAATTTAACCATCCATGCAACCACTTAAGCAGTGGCGGTGCAGGCACCATGGGATTTGGTTTACCTGCGGCAATCGGCGCACAAATAGCGAGAAAAGATGACTTTGTGATCACCGTATCAGGTGATGGTTCAATCATGATGAATATCCAAGAGCTTGCCACTATTCGTCGTAATAATTTACCAGTAAAAATACTGATACTTGATAACCAGCGTTTAGGCATGGTACGCCAATGGCAGGAGTTATTTTTTGAAGGGCGCTATAGCGAAACTAACTTGTCAGATAACCCTGACTTTGTGCAGCTAGCGGCTGTTTTTGGTATTGCGGGGCAAACGATTACTCATGCCAACCAAGTGGATGATGCAATTACAGCCTTATTAAATAGTGATGGGCCTTACATTGTTCATGCTTGTATTGATGATAAAGAAAACGTATGGCCACTTGTTCCACCTGGGGCTGCTAACGATGAAATGATGACGGAGAAAGCACAATGAAACATAGTTTAACTATTGCCTTAAAAAGCCAAAGTGTCGCAATCGAGCGCTTTTTACGTGTCGTGCGTCATCGTGGTTTTGATTTAACTCACTTGCAGCTCAATATGGACGATGGCCAATATAATATGGCCATGACGGTTGATAGCGATAAACCAATTTATTTGCTTACCAGCCAGTTAAATAAATTGGTTGATGTGAAACATGTCAAGCTGCAAAGCTTACAGCAACAAGCTGTATAACAAAAAATTTAACAGATTTTACGAGTAACTGTTCACGTGGTTACTCATCAATTTTAAGAATGAGGAATGCCCGCATTTATTGCGGCAAATACTGAGGTAACTATGGCTAAATTAAGAAGTGCAACGACTACTGAAGGACGTAAACGCGCAGGCGCAAGAGCATTATGGCGTGCAACAGGCATGACCGACACCGACTTTGGTAAACCAATTATTGCTGTGGTTAACTCATTTACACAATTTGTGCCGGGGCATGTGCATCTTAATCAGCTCAGTGAACTAATGGCTGAAACCATCACCCAAGCGGGCGGTGTTCCAAAAGAATTTAATACCATCGCCATAGATGACGGTATTGCCATGGGGCACGGCGGTATGCTTTATTCACTGCCATCGCGCGATTTAATAGCCGACTCGGTAGAGTACATGGTCAATGGCCATTGTGCTGATGCGATGATTTGTATCTCAAACTGCGACAAAATCACCCCTGGGATGATGTTAGCGGCGCTGCGTTTAAATATACCGGTTATTTTTGTATCGGGTGGCCCTATGGAAGCGGGTAAAACTAAATTAGCCAATATCGATATTAAACTCGATTTAGTAGATGCCATGGTTAAAGGTGCCGATGAATCGGTAAGTGATGCCGACTCAGAGCAAGTTGAACGCTCTGCATGCCCTACCTGTGGGTCGTGTTCAGGGATGTTTACTGCCAACTCAATGAACTGTTTATTAGAAGCAATAGGCCTTGCGCTGCCGGGTAACGGTACCACGCTTGCGACCCACAAAGACCGTAAACAATTGTATGTTGAAGCAGGTGCTCGCATCGTTGATTTATGCCGCGAGTATTACCAAAAAGATAACCAAGACGTACTGCCTCGTGCCATCGCTAATAAAACCGCATTTATGAACTCTATGGTGGTTGATATTGCCATGGGCGGCTCATCAAATACGGTATTACATTTACTCGCAGCGGCACAAGAAGCTGGCGTTGATTTTGATATGTCACACATTGATGAACTTTCACGTAAAACCCCGTTTTTATGTAAAGTTGCCCCAGCTACCGCGCAATACCATATTGAAGACGTACACCGAGCTGGTGGCATGATGGCCATAGTACGCGAGCTTGGTAAAGCCGGCTTGGTTGATTTATCGGTTAATCATGTTGCCGGCATGACCATGGGTGAGCTGGTAAAAAAATGGGATGCAACGGATCCTAATAACGAAGTGGCGCGAAAGTTTTACCGCGCGGGTCCCGCTGGTATTCGTACTACTAAAGCCATGAGCCAAGATTGCCGTTGGGACGAAGGGGATAATGACCGTGAACATGGTTGTATTCGCAGTGTTGAACATGCATTTCGTCAAGATGGCGGTCTGGCGGTACTTTCAGGTAACTTAGCGGTTGATGGCTGTATTGTTAAAAGTGCCGGCGTTGTCGATGAAATGCTGCACTTTGAAGGCACTGCTGTTGTTTATGAGTCTCAAGATGACTCTGTAGAAGGGATTTTAAATAGCGAAGTAAAAGCCGGCGATGTAGTTGTAATTCGTTACGAAGGCCCTAAAGGCGGCCCAGGCATGCAAGAAATGCTATACCCAACCAGCTACTTAAAATCAAAAGGCTTGGCTGAAAAATGTGCCTTGATCACCGATGGTCGCTTCTCGGGTGGTACGTCAGGTTTATCAATTGGCCATGTGTCTCCCGAGGCAGCCAGCGGTGGCGCGATAGCTTATGTTGAAAATGGCGATAAAATTATCATCGATATCGCTACTCGAGAAATCACTTTAGCATTAAGCGATGAGAAACTCGAAGCTCGCAGGCAAAAACAATTGGCTCGTGGTAAACAAGCTTATAAGCCGCTTAACCGCGATCGTTATGTGTCATCTGCGCTTAAAGCGTATGCGCTACTTGCAACCAGTGCCGATAAAGGTGCGGTGCGTGATTTAGCCAAACTGGAGGAGCTTAGTTAGGTATGGTTTCTCAAGAACTCGATTATTTTCGCGCTATTATCCAAGCCAATATGGAGCCTTTAGCTAAGGTGACTGAGGTGAGTGAAATGGCCGAATTGAGTGCACGATTAGGTAATCATGTTTGGTTAAAGCGTGAAGATCAGCAACCGGTGTACTCGTTTAAATTACGCGGTGCTTTTAATAAATTAAATAAGCTGCCAAAGGGCTCGGTCGTGATCACCGCATCGGCAGGCAATCATGCTCAAGGGGTGGCGCTGAGTGCTTCACACCTAGGGCATAAAGCCACCATTGTTATGCCCGTAACGACGCCTGAAATTAAGGTTAATGCGGTAAGGGCATTGGGTGGGGAAGTCGTGTTACATGGTCATCAATTTGATGCCGCAAAGGCGTATGCGCTTGAATTAACTGAGCAGCGAAACGGCGTATTTGTCCCTCCATTTGATGACCCCGATGTCATTGTTGGTCAAGGCACAGTTGCCCGTGAACTAATGCAACAGCTGAACGACTTAGACGTGGTATTTATTCCTGTTGGCGGCGGCGGATTGCTGGCGGGTATGGCGGTATACATTAAATCGCTGCGCCCAGATATCAAAGTGATTGGGGTCGAGGCTAATGAAAGCGCTTGTTTAAAAGCTGCCATGGAAGCGGGAGAGCCTGTAGAGCTAGAAAGAGTAGGAAGCTTTGCCGATGGTGTTGCCGTAAAAATAATTGGTAGCGAAACATTTAGACTGGCGCAAAAGTTTTGCGATGAAGTGGTGACCGTGTCAGATGATGAAATATGTGCTGCCATGCAAGATATTTTTGTATCAACCCGTGCTATTGCCGAACCTTCAGGCGCACTTGCAACTGCAGGGCTTAAAAAATGGTCTCAGCAGTCGGGTTTAAAGGGGTTAAACTTAGCGGCTATTTTGTCTGGTGCTAATTTAAATTTTGATCGCTTACGCTATGTAGCTGAACGTACTGCATTGGGTGAGAAGAACGAAGCATTATTAGCGGTAACAATTGATGAAAAACGCGGTAGCTTTAAACAGTTTTGTGCATCTTTAGGTGGGCGCGCTATTACCGAATTTAACTACCGATATGCGGGGCCTGGCGAGGCGCAAATTTTTGTTGGTATTGCACTGCGCCAAGGATTAGCAGAACTTGAGGAGCTTAAACAAAGCCTAACCGATAATGGCTATTCGTTTTGCGACTTGTCAGATAACGAATTAGCAAAACTTCATGTACGGTATATGGTTGGTGGTAAAGCGCCAGAGCAGCTACATGAACGCTTACTGCGGTTTGAGTTTCCAGAGTACCCAGGTGCATTAGCGCGCTTTTTAGATACACTGGGTAGTAATTGGAATATCACTTTATTTCACTACCGTAATCATGGCGGTTCAACGGGTAATGTATTGGCAGGTTTTGCTATTGAGCCAAGTCAATATGAGATGTTTAATGAGCACTTAAACCGCCTAGGTTACAGTGTTCAAGACGAAACCCATAACCCGTGTTTCACCCAGTTTTTAACCACACAACCTCAAGCAGAAAAGCTTGAAAAGCTCGCCTTAGCATAATCCTATTTTAAGCAGGCATCTTCTGTGGATGCTTGCTTTATCAGCTGCTTTACATATAGTTACGTTAATCACTACGTTTTTTGGAAACTCTCTTTGTTACTTAAAGGAATGATAATTAGCGCCTGCCTTTTTTGTAGCCAGTTAATGGCGCAGGAATCAGTCACACTACAATTAAAGTGGACACATCAATTTCAATTTGCGGGCTATTATATGGCTCAGCAAAAAGGGTATTATGATGAGGCCGGTTTAGACGTTACTATTGTGCCTGCAGATCAAAAACGACCCAATAGTTTTGGCGCGGTAGAGCGTGGTGAAGCCCAGTTTGGGGTTGCGCATTCTGGTATTTTACAGCAGCGTATTGCAGGTAAACCCTTTGTCGCCATGGCTGCCATATTACAGTTTTCTCCTTATTGCTGGATGGTCAAAGAAAGTTCTGATATTTTTCATGCCCGTGATTTTGTCAATAAACGTGTAAGTGAAGTGAGTAAAGAGAGCAATTCTGAGTTGTTAACTATGCTCAAGCGCAGCGGTATAAATACCGAAAAGTTGGCTATATACAAAGGCGATAAATTACAAAAAGCATGGATGGAAAATAAAATAGATGCCATCGAAGTCTATGTTACCGACTTACCTTATTATATGGATCAGCAAGGTATTGCTCATCGACTTATATGTCCACAACGTTATGGTATGGACGTATACGCAGATATTTTATTTACCAGTGATAACATGATTAAGTACCACCCCGATACGGTAGAAAAGTTTTACCAAGCGAGTTTAAAAGGGTGGCGTTATGCGGTAATGAATATGGATGAAGCCATCGCCATTACTCAGCAGTTTTATGCCCCTGAACGTAGTTTTCATCAATTAGCTTATGAGGCCGAAGTGCTAAAAGACTATATTGCGCCGCCAAGCACCAATGTGGGTAATATGTCGATGGCCAAATGGCGTTTAATTGCTGATTTATATGAGATTGACCAAACAAAGTTTGACGAAGTAAAAGCCGATTTTATTTATAAATTTAAAAAACAAGAAACGTTGCAGCTTTCTTGGATGCTGATTGCGGCCATTATTATTAGTATTATTTCTATTCCCCTTTATTTACGGTTAATGTTCAAAGCACGCTAATGGCTAATTTAACCAATAGAAAAGGTGGGAAAGTTAAGTAATCCCCTTGCTCTGCGAGGTTAAAAAAATAACCGCTTAATTAGGCGCGAGTGTACTGGTATAATTTATTGCCTTTTTAATATTTTAAGCTGTTATGACCTTAACTGAGCAATTTACTGCCCTCGATTCGTTACTGATGAATACGCGCTCGTATTGGCAATGTACTGCGTTTGATTTTGACTGTTTACCGTGGCCTGAATTACACGACCCCCTAACTGCTTTAACTGATCAGGACGTTGCTGAGTTAGATACTGATCAAGCGCAACTTTATCAGTTTTTTTCACCTTACATACCCGGTATTGAGCAATTAAGCCAATTAGCTTCACTCCCTGTCATAACAAGCAGTCGAACGGATTATCCGTTTTGGATTAGTAACGGTATTAAAGGACGAAAGTTTACACAGCTACAAGACTTTGTTGGTGCGCTACCTGCCAATGATCAGCCTATTTTAGAGTGGTGTGCAGGCAAAGGCCATTTAGGACGAATGTTAGCTTTTAATGGTGCGCCGAGCGTGCACAGTATTGAGCTACAATCTCACTTATGTGAGCAAGGACAAAAAAGTGCGCAGCAACAGGGGCTTGCTATGCAATTTAGCCAAGCTGATGTACTCACAGATAACACTCAGGATTTTTTTAACCCACAAACCCATGCCGTTGCTTTACATGCCTGCGGTGCGTTACATCAAACTTTTATGCATCAAGCCAGTGCGGCCAAAGTAACACAAATTAGTTTTTCACCTTGTTGCTATCACTTGTTTACCGAGAATAATTATCAAGCAATGAGCGAACAGGCGAAGCGAAGTGCGCTTAATTTAACTCATCGAGATTTAAAACTCGCCTTGCAAGAAACCGTCACGGCTCCATCGCGAGTGGGCAAAGTACGAAAAACAGAAGTTGAGTGGCGACTCGGGTTTGATGCTTTAAGAAAGTCACTCACCGGTGAGTCGGCGTATGTTAGTGTGCCCTCAGTGAATAAAGCAATATTTTCAGATTCGTTTGAATCATTTTGTAAGTGGGCGGCAGATAAAAAAGCCTTAAAACTGCCAAAAGATATTGATTACAATAAATTTTTATTGATTGGGCAGGCGCGAAAAAAGATAACCGAGCGAGTTGAACTGGTTCGACATGTGTTTAGAAGAGCAATAGAAGTTTGGCTTGTGCTCGATCGTGCTTTATATTTGCAACAGCAAGGCTATAACGTCAGTGTTAGTACATTTTGTGAGAAGCAATTAACACCCCGTAATATTTTAATTTTAGCCAGTTTAACGCCCTCGACCTAAAAGAGATGTAATGAGAAATTTAAATAACCTACTAGAAAATAATAAACGCTGGGCATCTAGAACGAGCGAAGCTAATCCCGAATTTTTTAAAATTTTATCGATGCAACAAAATCCAGAATATTTATGGATTGGTTGTTCTGACTCACGAGTTCCTGCTAATCAAATTGTTGATTTATTACCGGGTGAATTGTTTGTGCATCGTAATGTTGCCAACGTGGTAGTGCACACAGATCATAATTGCTTATCGGTTATGCAGTATGCGGTCGAAGTATTAAAAGTTAAACATATTATGGTTGTTGGCCACTACGGTTGTGGAGGTGTACAAGCGGTATTAAACGAAGATCGCTTTGGTTTTATTGATAACTGGCTACGCCACGTTGGTGATGTAAAAGAAAAGCATTTAGAGCAACTTAATGCTCTACCAGAAAAACAGCGTCTTGATCGTTTAATTGAGCTTAATGTGATTGAGCAAGTGCGTAACGTATCGCGCACTAGCATTGTTCAAGATGCTTGGTTACGAGGTCAAGAGCTCACAGTGCATGGCTGGGTATATGGATTAGAAAACGGTCACCTGCATGATTTAGAGTCGGTAGTTAGCTGCGCTGAAGAAGAATGCACTAGCTATAAAAAGGCAGTACACCATGTACTGAACAAGTCAGCGGGTAGTCACGCTTAATATGGCTAAAACGGCGTTAATAATCGGCAGTACCGGCTTAGTGGGCAGCCAGTTATTACAACAGCTGTTAGCATCTCCTTGCTATACGAAAGTAGTGAGCTTATCGCGCCGCCAATTAGACTTTTCTCATCCTAAATTAACTAGCCATGTTATTGATTTTGAGAACCTGACACATTACGTTGAGTTATTCAAAGGTGACGTGTTTTTTTCCTGCTTAGGCACCACGTTAAAGCAAGCTGGAAGCGAAGCAGGACAGCGTAAAGTTGATTTTGAATACCAATTTATTTGTGCGCAAATGGCGGCCAATAACGGTGTTCCTCATTATTGTTTGTTGTCATCAAGTGGCGCAAATGCGCATAGCATGAGCCGTTACCTAAAAATCAAAGGGGAACTTGAGCAGCAGGTAAAGCAGCTTGGTTTTTCGCGCTTGAGTATATTGCAACCGTCTTTGTTAGTCGGCGAGCGATCAGAGCTTAGAATTGCAGAAAAGTTAGGTGAGGTAGTACTGCCACTGTTAACGCGTTTTGGCATCTTCAAACGGTATAGACCAATAACCGGTGAGCAAGTAGCTAATAAATTGCTAAGGGTGAGCATAGAGCAGCAACAAGCAACGGGTTACTATGTGCTCGACGAGCTATTTGAATAACTGAGTGATTAGCGCCATAAAGCAGGTTCGTCTATGGCGTTATATTTATTATTCTGCGTCTGTTTTTGCCGATAATTGCTGTTCAAGTATCGCTACTTTTGCTTCTAATTCAGTTAGCTTTTCACGGGTGCGGATCAGCACTTGGCTTTGAATATCAAACTCTTCACGGCTTACAAAGTCCATTTCGGCAAGCTTATTTTGTAACACTTGCTTGGTTTTACCTTCAAGTGTATCAGCCAGGTTTTTTACACCTTGTGGCATGTTATTAGTGATCTGTTTCGCAATTTCTTCAAGTTTTGCTGGGTTAATCATAGTCGTCCCTTGCCTGTTGCCTAAAATGATAATAACTAATATTACCTTATTGGCTAGGCGTATTGTAGTGATTACGTTAAAATTGCCCGTCTTTTTGCAATCAGCTGGTCGTTATGAAACTCAATCCTAAACAAGATGAAGCGGTAAAGTACATTAGTGGTCCTTGCTTAGTATTAGCTGGCGCAGGCTCGGGTAAAACACGAGTTATCACCAACAAAATTGCTTACTTAGTACAGAAGTGTGAGTATCAAGCGCGTAATATTGCGGCGGTTACCTTTACCAATAAAGCGGCTAAAGAAATGCGCGAGCGGGTTTTGCAAACCTTAGGAAAGCAAGAGTCTAAAGGTTTATGGGTCTCTACATTTCATACACTCGGGCTTGAAATCATCAAAAAAGAGTTAAAAACACTGGGTTTTAAGCCTGGTTTTTCGCTGTTTGACGACCAAGATACGAATCAACTACTCGGTGATTTAACCGAAGATGAGCTTAAAAAAGACAAAGACTTACTTAATCTACTTAAAATGCAAATTGGTAGCTGGAAGAATGAACTCATTTTACCAGAGCAAGCTATTCGCGAAGCCAGAGAGCCACAAAAAGCCTTGTTTGCTCAGTTATATGCGCGTTATCAAAATCAGCTTCGCGCTTATAATGCACTCGACTTTGATGATTTAATTATGATCCCCACGCTGCTTTTAAGCAGTAATGCCACATCACGTGAGCGTTGGCAGCAGCGTTTTCGGTATTTACTGGTGGATGAATACCAAGATACTAATACCAGCCAATACCAATTAGTAAAATTGCTGGTTGGTGAACGTGCACGCTTTACTGTGGTAGGAGATGACGATCAGTCAATTTACTCTTGGCGTGGTGCTCGCCCACAAAATTTGGTGTTATTAAGTAAAGACTATCCAGGATTAAGATTAATAAAACTAGAGCAAAATTACCGTAGTGCAGGGCGCATTCTTAAAGCGGCTAATATATTAATTGCAAATAACCCCCATGAGTTTGAAAAAAAGCTCTTTAGTGAACTTGGCTATGGTGAGCAAATTAAAGTCATTGGTTGTCGCGATGAAGAGCATGAGTCTGAGCGTGTGGTTGCAGAGATTATTTCTCATAAGTTTATGAAGCGCACCAGCTATAAAGATTACGCGATTTTGTACCGGGGTAATCACCAAGCGCGTGGTTTTGAAAAGTCGTTAATGAGTAACCGTATACCTTATAAAATTAGCGGCGGGATGTCGTTTTTTTCACGTTCTGAAATTAAAGATATCATGGCTTACTTACGTCTTTTAGTGAACCAAGATGATGACAATGCCTTTTTAAGAATCGTGAACACGCCACGGCGTGAAATAGGCACGGTGACGCTTGAAAAACTAGGCACCTTAGCCAATGAAAAACATCAAAGCTTGTTTGCCACCTGTTTTGATAACGACTTAGGATACAGACTAAAAGGACGTGGTTTTAATGCGTTAGCTGGGTTTGCCCGTTGGGTGGTTGAGCTGTCGGATAACGCAGTACGCAGCGATACCTTAGAAGCGGTCAAAGATTTAGTGCGAAATATTAATTATGAAGCCTATTTATATGAATCATCACCGAGTGCCAAAGCCGCCGAAATGCGGATGAAAAATGTCTCGGAGCTGTACCGTTGGATCACCGATATGCTGACTGGCGATGCCGATAATCCGCCAATGACGTTAGCTGAAGTGGTTAGTAAATTGACCCTGCGCGATATGCTAGAGCGTAACGAGGAAGAAGATGAAGCAGATGCAGTACAATTACTTACGCTGCATGCTTCAAAGGGACTCGAGTACCCTTATGTATTTATGGTAGGCATGGAAGAGGGGCTATTACCACACCAAGTAAGCATTGATGAGGATAATGTAGATGAAGAGCGCCGCCTTGCCTATGTAGGTATTACCCGCGCGCAGCAAGAGCTAACCTTAACGTATGCTAAAATTCGTCGTCAATTTGGTGAAACATCGCAAACGGAGCTCAGCCGGTTTGTGCAAGAGCTACCACAAGATGACTTAGCCTTTGAAAACAAAAAAGCGCCTAATACTCAAGCTGAACGCATGGAAAAAGGCCAAGCTCGGGTTGCAAATTTAAGGGCAATGCTAAAAAAACCACAATAGCATGTGTTTAGCGTTATTTTGATTCTGAGCTTATAAGTGTTGAACGTATCGCGCTTTTAAGTGGGTGCTGTTTGGCAACAAACAAGTTCAAGCCATGCTTATCTAAAAGGGCTCTGAAGTTTAATATTGACGGGCCTTTAGCAATCACTTTAATGTGTTTAAGTTTAGTGATAGCCAGCAAACCTTGTAGCTGCAAGTCATAGCATTCCTGCTGCAATATTCGTTTACTGAAAGTGGAGCTTAATAGTAAGTAATCAAATTCTATCTCGGTCACTAAATTAAGCTCGCATTTATCCTTTGCGAAATTATTTAGACCAATAGAGTAGCCCAGCGCTTTAAGCTGTTTTAAGTTTTCTAGTTGCAGCGCACTGGCGTAACGTAATTCTTGATCATCAAACAACAAACAAAGTGGATCAATGTTTAATGGCTGCTTTAGTGCAGCAGTTAATAAAGAGAACTCATGCTTTTCTAAAAGCAGACTTGAGCAAGGCAGAAGAGCAACGCTTATTTCAGAGTCTTTCGCTTGTTGATACGCTTGTAAAATCAGTTGGAGTTCTACTTTTATATGCTGTTCTTTATCACTTGCAAATTTCTTTAAAATATCAAAACTAGTAAAGCCAAGTACAGGGTGTTCACCAAACGCTTCAAATAATGAGGCATATTGATAATGCTCATCCATAGAAATAATATCTGAGCTACGAAACGTCATAGGTAATACATCAAGATGGTGCAATGTTTGTGACTCATGTTGCAGCATTGGCTCTGTGAGTAACGGGTGAAATAATTCGAAGCGATTTTTACCAGAGTTTTTAGCGTAATACATTGCGGCATCAGCATCTCTAATAATTTCATCTGTATGTTTATAGCTTTGTTTTGAATAAGTGATACCAATACTCGCGCCGCTTTGCACACAAATACCTTTTGTACAAAAAGGTTTTCGCATGATGTTGATGATTCGATTTGCAACATCTTCAGCTTGGTTTGGCTCGGTTAAATGAGTGAGTAAAATTACAAATTCATCTCCCCCTAAGCGTGCTAATAAATCATGCTCACGGATACATTGAGAGAACAACTGACCCACGCTAATTAAAAATTCGTCTCCGGCATGGTGCCCAAGCTGGTCGTTTATATCTTTAAATTTATCAAGATCAATAAACAGTACCGCAAAGTGCTCATCAGGGTGACGTTGGTAAAACTGTAGCGTTTTTTCTAGCTGCGTTAAAAATAAATTACGATTAGGCAAGCTTGTTAATGAGTCATGGTGCGCATCGTGATACAGCTGCTGCTCTATTTTTTTACGCTCATCAATTTGCATCTGTAAATGCAAATTTGCTTGGCTTAGCTCTTTGGTTTTTTCGTTTACTCGAGAAGCGAGCTCTTGGTGGCTCTTTTTCAGCGCCTGTGAGGCTAATTTTGTTTGTAATACCGTGGCAATTTGATGCGATACAAAGGTTATGAGTTCTGCATCATCTTGTGTGAAAAGGTGTTCATTATTATAAGCTTGGCAAACAATTAAACCTATAACTCCTTGCGATGTTTTTAGCGGAGCGCCAAGCCAGCTGGTGGCTCTTCTAGATTCATCAATTGGTTTTTCACGCTCTACAATGCCACTATCTAATAACTCTTGTGCTCTTTGCGGGTGAATTATTTGTGTTTCTTCGGTGCTGATCACCAGCTCACTGTACCCTTTTGCAAAGCGCCTTGGTTGGGTGCTGCCTTGAAATTCGTCAACACTGTAAGGAAAACTAATCCAGCCCGTTTCTTTATCATACAAGGCAATATAAAGATTTTTTGCGTAAGTGATGGTTTTTATTATTTCGTGTATTTGAAAATAAGCATCATCTAGGTTTTTAGCTTGAGTTGTCAGCTCTGAAATTTTAAATAATATTTGCTGGCGTTGCAGGGCGCTTTTTCGCTGTTGTATTTCAACATTTAAAGCATCATTGCTTTGCGTTAATGCACGGGTTCTTAGTTTTACTTCTGATTCGAGCAACTCTCGTTTCTTAACGCGTTCAATAGCTGTCGCTAAATAAAGTGACATTGCTTCAAGTAGGTTTATTTGTTGCGAACTATAACCTTGCTCAGTGTCGTAACTTTGCGCTGCTAATACGCCAATAATATTTTTTTCTTGATAAACTGGAACGCCTACCCAGTGTTCTGCAGGTGTACCTAATGCTTTGAATAAGCCTTGCTGTGCAGCATCATGCATTTGTTGCTTAGTGAAATAAGTGGTCTTTCCTTGCTTAAACACATAACCCGTTGCGCCTTCTTCAAAATTATTCTCCCGATTAAGTGGTACAGAAATTCCATCTTTTTCATCAGAAAAATAAGACAGTTCCAACTGTTGTGATTGCGGCTCAACAAGCACCACATAAAAGCTTTTACTCGGGACATACTTTTGTAAAATGTCATGAATAGCTGGGTAAAGTAAGGTTAATTCGGCAACAGTACTTGCTTGCTCTGATAGCTGTATCAGGGCATTGTGGAGGTGGTAGGCATGTTTGTACTTTTTCAATAGTGCTTTTAGTCGTTTATTTTGGCGCACTACGCTACTCGGTACAATGAGTTTATCTTCCAATGATGTTTAACCAGTTATAATTTTTTGTATAGTTATTAATCATTATAGTTCCACTTTTAACATTTTGCGTCAAGTAGATATTTATCTTAATTATGCTGCGAAAAATCGATAATTAGAAACAAAAAAGGCTTACTGTGAGTAAGCCTTTCATTTATAGTTTTAGCCTGACTGATTTTATTTAGCAGTCATAAAGTCGATTGCTGCGCTTATTTCATCATCAGAACAATCCATACATGTACCACGTGGCGGCATTGCATTGAAGCCGTTGATTGCATGATCTAATAAGGTATCTTTTCCTTTAGCAATACGAGGAGCCCAATCGTCAGCTGATTTAGGAGCGCCTAAAGCACCTGTACCATGACAAGCAAAACAGGCCGCTTGATATACTTGCTCGCCTGAACGAGGCCCTGTTGGTGCAGCAACCTCTACTTTTTCACCTTCAAGGTAAACAGCACCGATAGGCGCTAAACGTTTTTTAATTGCATCTTCAGTCATAGAGTTATCATATGGCTGTGCGTATGCGGTGGTTGCTAGCACAAGTAATGCTGCAGCTGATAGTTTTTTCATTTTGCCTTGCCCACTTCAATTTGAACGTGATCAATCACGATTTTAAATGACGGAATTTAAACCAATTATAACTCCACTAAGTCATTTATAAAATGCTCAGAGTCGATTTTATTTAGAAATACGACTAATGATTGTCTTAACTCAATAAAATTACATGGTTTAGCGCATAGTTAAATTATAAAACGGGATCATCACGCCTTTAATGCGATCAAAGCCCTTACGACTAACTCATAGCTAATACGTTACGCACTAACTTATCGATTCCTGCATCTGCATCCATAATAGACTGTGCCAACATATAGGCCGGTGTCGTAACGAGTTTATTGCTTTTATCAATAACAATATCATCCACTTTACACTCTACGTGTTCAGCGCCTAATGTGCTAAGAGCCTCGGCTGTGTCGCTATCATTACCAATAGTAAGCTGAGGTTTATGATAAATAAAAGGCAATAGAGCCGGTGCAATACACATGTAACCCGTGGCTTTTTTTGCATCCGCAAACTCTTTACAAGCGCTAAGTACTGCCTCGTTTACTTTAGCGTTAGTGCCATTAATAGCAAAGTCAGATAGATTTTTAGCTACCCCGAAGCCCCCAGGGATAATGAGTGCATCAAATTGTGTAACGTCTAATTCAGCGAGTGACTTTATATTGCCACGGGTGATGCGAGCTGATTCAACTAATACATTTCGCGGCTGTGCTATTTCTTCACCAGTGATGTGATTAATGGTGTGGTACTGCTCTATATCAGGTGCAAAGCACTGATACTGAGCATTATTTTTTTCAATGTGTAATAAAGTCAGTACCACCTCATTAATTTCACTACCATCAAACACACCACAACCTGCTAAAATTACAGCTATATTTTTCATATCATTTCGCTCCATTAAAGTCTCTTAAATAAAGTTTAACACGATGAATCAGCCGATTTAAAAATTTATTTGCTCGTTTTTTAGGCGCAAAGCACGTTGTTATGCGCTATATGCCATTTAGTGATTAGTAGCCATGAAAAAAATTATAAAGGATCGCTATGATCTTTGATCCATTATGCTAGAATGCTCATCCAGTTATTTAAATGGACGTAAATAATTAAGGTGGGTTATAAAACCAGTGACGGTATAAATGCTTTTTCCACATTAATAAAAAAATAATAAAAAAGAACCTCGAATTATCTTTTTTTAAACAAAACAATAAATTACAAATTAATCTAGGCATTTCAAGATGCTTCGGATGAATTGCCTGTGGGTGTTATCTACATAGTTATCCACAACTTACTAAAAATGTAGCGCGATTACTCACATTAATTCACAGTCGTTTTATTTACTGCCTTATGGCATGCTTACACTCATATTACTTTTTTGTATTTAGGATCCAATTTTACCATGGCTCAGATCCCCGAAAACCCGCTTATTTTAGTTGATGGCTCTTCATATTTGTTTCGTGCTTATCATTCACCACCACATCTAACGAACTCTAAGGGTGAGGCCACCGGTGCCATTTATGGCGTGGTAAACATGCTTAAAAGTTTGATCAAACAATATGATCCCTCACATATGGTGGTGGTATTTGACGCCAAAGGTAAAACCTTCAGAAATGATATGTACAGTGAGTATAAAGCGAACCGTCCGCCAATGCCTGATGATCTGCGTACTCAAATAGCGCCGCTGCACAGTATTATCAAAGCAATGGGTTTTCCGTTAATTAGTATTGAGGGCGTGGAAGCCGATGACGTAATCGGTACTTTTGCACGGATTGCCTCTGAGCAACAACGTCATGTGCTGGTATCGACTGGTGATAAAGATATGGCGCAGTTGGTCAATGAGCATGTAACCTTGATTAATACCATGACCGACAGTATTTCAGATCCCGAAACTGTGGTTGAAAAGTTTGGTGTTGGACCTGAACTTATTATCGATTATTTAGCTTTAATGGGCGACAAAGTAGATAATATTCCTGGCGTTGAGGGTTGTGGACCTAAAACAGCAGTTAAATGGTTACAAAAGTACGGATCGCTTCAGGGCGTAATTGATAATGCTTCTGATATAAAAGGTAAAATAGGCGAGAAACTGGCAAAAGCGATTGATCATTTACCGTTAAGCTATGAGCTTGCCACTATTAAATGTGATGTTGAGGTTGAATCTGATCTTGATACTTTTAAATTACAAACACCGAATAAAGACGAATTAATTGCCTTATACGGTGAATGTGAGTTTCGTCGTTGGCTAGCTGAATTGCTAGACAACCCAAAAGATGCCGACACACATTTAGCAGTACCAACGCAAGAGAATGAGCTGCCAAAAGTTGAAGATGCGCACTATGAAACTATTTTAACTGAGGCCCAATTTGAGACATTAATAGAACAGCTTAATGAAGCTGAGCTATTTGCTTTTGATACAGAAACAACCAGTTTAGAGTATATGAAAGCGCAATTGGTCGGTATGAGCTTTGCGGTTAAAGCAGGGGAAGCGGCTTATTTACCAATAGCACACGATTACCCCGATGCGCCCGATCAGTTAAGCCTTGAATTTGTGATGCAAAAGTTGGGGCCAATATTAGCAGACGAAAATAAAGCTAAAGTAGGTCAAAATCTAAAATACGATAAAAGCGTGCTTGCCAATGCAGGCTACGAATTAAATGGTATTAAGTTCGACACTATGCTGGAGTCTTATGTATTTAATAGCGTAGGCACCCGTCATGATATGGACTCGTTGGCGCTTAAATACTTAGGCCACAAAAATATTAGCTTTGAAGATATTGCTGGTAAAGGTAAAAAGCAGCTTACATTTAATCAAATAGAACTTGAAAAAGCAGCGCCTTATGCCGCTGAAGATGCCGATATTACTTTGCGTTTGCACCAAGTGTTATGGCCGAAACTTGAAGCGGATGAAAAACTAAAATCGGTGTTTGAAGATATAGAAATGCCACTAGTAAGTGTTATTTCTGATATTGAACGCACCGGTGTTGCTATCGACAGCAACATGTTGGCCACGCATAGCCAACGTTTAGGTGAGCGATTACTTGAGCTTGAAAAAGAAGCGTTTGAAATCGCGGGCGAACCGTTTAACTTAAGCTCGCCAAAGCAATTACAGGTGCTGTTATTTGAAAAGCTCGAATTGCCCGTTATCAAAAAAACACCCAAAGGCGCGCCTTCTACAGCAGAAGAAGTACTGCAAGAGTTAGCACACGATTACCCGCTGCCTAAAGTGATTATTGAGCATCGTGGTTTATCTAAGCTCAAATCAACCTACACCGATAAGTTACCCTTGATAGTCAATGAACGCACGCAGCGAGTGCATACTTCTTATCACCAAGCGGTAACAGCAACGGGTCGATTAAGCTCAAGCGATCCTAATTTACAAAATATTCCTATTCGTTCAGAGGAAGGACGTCGTATTCGTGAAGCGTTTATTGCCGCAGATGGATATAAAATTGTGGCTGCCGATTACAGCCAAATAGAACTGCGTATTATGGCGCATCTCTCGCAAGATAAGGGATTACTAAGCGCATTTGCTAATGGCTTAGATGTTCACAGTGCCACGGCTGCTGAAGTATTTGGGGTTGAGCTTGAAGATGTAACATCAGATATGCGCCGTAAAGCTAAAGCGGTAAACTTTGGCTTAATTTATGGCATGTCGGCATTTGGCTTAGCACGTCAACTTGATGTACCACGCCATGAAGCGCAGCATTATATCGATAAATATTTTGAGCGTTTTCCAGGTGTTTTAGAGTACATGGAAACAACGCGTGAAAAAGCGGCCGAAAATGGCTATGTAGAAACAATTTTTGGCCGTCGCTTACATTTACCAGAAATAAATGCGCGTAATGGTGCTCGTCGCAAAGGCGCTGAGCGCGCAGCAATTAATGCGCCGATGCAAGGCACTGCGGCTGATATTATTAAAAAAGCGATGTTAAGCGTGCATACTTGGGTTAATCAGCAAGCACCTAATACAGTTAAGCTGCTCATGCAGGTACACGATGAATTGGTATTTGAGATTAAAACAGAATGTACTGAGCAATATACCAAACAGATTTGTGAGCTGATGTCACAAGCGGCGCAGTTAGATGTACCACTTATTGTTGAAGCTGACGAAGGTGATAACTGGGAACAAGCACACTAATTTAGCGCTACTGTACTGGTTTTAATATAGGCCAAATACAGAGTCCAAAAAGAGAATCATAAAGCGCCGCTAGGCGCTTTTTCTTTATCTTGCAGGTTAAAAAAAAGTTAAATTAAACAGCAGTTTGTATTAAATCGTTAGAGGTTCGTCAATTCGCTACGATTATCAATAATATGCTTGTATTTTTACACTTGCTTTTGGTAAAGTGCCGCCCGTCCTCATCCTGTAGGACATCCTGTTGATGATGCATCGTAAGATGCAACGTATTAATAGCTTCTCCCCAGTTTGCTATATCGGCCTATCATATATTTGATGGGCCGTTTTTTTATTGCCTTGCATCCAAGCGTTAAATTTATTCTCTAATTGCACTTAGCGTTTCAAGTGATACCATCAGTCTACTTAGCATTTTCGATTTACCACACAGTAACTAATGATTTTCAGCTGGGCTGATCAAAGTATTATTTTTACCGGTATAAGTCTTTTTATTTTAGGAGTGCATTATGTTTAAAACGTTAGCTATCGCAGGTTTATCTTTATCATGTTTACTAGTTTCAGGTGCTGCATCGGCAAACTGGCAACTATTGAACGATAAAAGCCAATTAAGTTTTGTATCAATTAAAAAAAATAGCATTGCTGAAGCAAGTCACTTTACTCAGTTAGCAGGGCAGCTGAGCGATCAGGGTCAATTTAGCGTAAACGTTGATTTAACCTCAACCGAAACCTTTATCCCAATCCGTAACGAACGTTTAAGTAAGATATTGTTTGAGTCTGACACGTTTGCAAACGCAGTATTAACCGCTGACTTATCTGATAAGTTGTCACTTATTAAGCAACCAGGGCAGTACGTATTAAAAGGTATTAGCGCTGAGCTAGACTTTCATGGTCATAAAAAGCCACTTGCTGTTGATGTACTCGTAAGCAGTGCGGCCAATGGAGATTTAAGTGTGGCATCATTCACTCCTATCATTATCAACAGTGATGACTTTAAGATCACCGAAGGGGTAATGCAGTTACAAAAATTAGCCGGATTACCTTCAATTGCTACTGCCGTGCCAGTTACTTTTGCACTGACATTTAAAAAACAGTGATTTCACTTAACGAGCTTAGCAAGCAACTCAGCGAGCCAAGCAAACCTTTTGAACAATGGCAGCCCGCTCACTGCGGGCAGTTACCATTATTGATTGATGAGCAAGGTAAATGGTTTTACGCAGGTAGTGAAATTACCCGTCAATCAATGGTGAAACTTTTTGCCAGTGTATTATGCAACGAAGATGGGCAGTTTTACTTAAAAACACCCGTAGAAAAAATCGCGATTGAGGTGAAGGATGCGCCTTTTATTATTGTAAATTGGCATAGTGAACCGACATCAGAGGGAAGTGTTATTTGTTGTATTGATAACTTAAACCGCACATGGCTATTAGGTCGTTCTGAGTCACTTTATATCAATGACTACAAAGGTGCGGCTGTGCCTTATATGCAGTTACCCTACGGCTGCTTTGCGCGAGTTGCGCGAAATGTGTTTTATCAGTGGGCTGAAATAGCCGAAACAGATGAGCTCGGCTATTTTATTACCTCCGCACAGCAGAAATTTTACTTACAGTAATTATTCGCTATCTGGCGCTACTAAATCAGCAGGTGGAACGGCCACTATTGGGCCTAAATACCACTCATCTAGCTTTTTAGCGACTTCTGGTAAGCCGGTGCCTTTAAGTGATGAAAATGCATGAACCGTAATATCGCCATCTAATTCACTTAACTCACGACGTACGCTAAGAACTTGTGATTTACGCGGACCTTGCTTTAGCTTATCGGCTTTAGTTAATAGTGCCAATACCGGAATTTCACTGCCTACAGCCCAATTAATTAAGTCGCGGTCTAAATCTTTTAATGGATGACGAATATCCATTAATACCACAATACCTTTTAAACTTTGACGTTTTTGCAGATATTCGCCTAGCGATTTTTGCCATTTCTTTTTCATTTCAATCGGCACTTTTGCAAACCCATAGCCAGGTAGGTCAATTAGGCGCATATTATCTACATCGGCAAGTTCAAAGGTGTTGATCAGCTGAGTACGGCCGGGTGTTTTACTGGTTCGTGCTAACTTTTGATCGGTTAGGGCATTTAGCGCACTTGATTTACCTGCATTAGAGCGACCGGCAAACGCGACTTCAATTCCCGTATCAGCAGGTAATTTAGTGATGTCTGGCGCGCTTGTAACAAAAGACGCAGTGTTATACTTGATACGAGATTTGAGCACAGGCTCTCCTAAAACTTAAAAAAATAACATTGGGTAAACCAAATTCACCCGTGGCGCGTATTTTATACTATAAAGTAGCTATTAAAAAGTGTATTTGAGCATGTAAGATCATTGCTGACAGTACATTTTAACTGGCTTAGCGTTTAATTTTACTCAAAACCCTATAATTTATAGGTTTAATGTGTGTAGAAAACGTGCCAGAGAATTTAATATCGTGTAGAATATAAAAATCACAACATCCATATTGTAGATGATACAGGGTCGGAAACAGAGAATTCACCATGAAAAAAATAGCACTATCTTTAACTATATTGCTTGGTGCGTTGTCAGCAAGCAACGCAACAGCATTTGATGGCGATGTAAACGCAGGTAAAGAAAAATCAGCAACGTGTGCGGCTTGTCACGGCCCAGACGGTAATGCGCCGGTTAACATCTACCCAAAAATTGCAGGCCAACACGCAGATTACATATACAAGCAACTTACTGAATTTAAATTAGGTATGACTTCGGGTGGTAAAGAAGGTCGTATGAATCCAGTAATGAGCGGTATGGCAATGCCATTAAGTGATCAAGATATGAAAGACTTGGCTGCTTACTTTGCTTCTTTGAACATGTCTGAAGGTGCTACACCGAAAGATGTTCAAGAAACAGGCGCCATGTTATATAAAGCAGGTGATGCTGAGCGTGGTATCCCATCATGTGCGGCTTGTCATGGTCCACGTGGTAATGGCTCTTCATTAGCTAAATTCCCAAAAATTTCTTTCCAACATCCAGAATACATCAAGTCACAACTTGAACAGTTTAGAGATGGTGTTCGTAATAACGACCTAAATGGTGTTATGCAGGACATTGCAAAGAAACTAACAGATAAAGACATTGAAACACTCTCTAAATACCTTGGTGGTCTACACTAAAGTCGTATTTATTTAGATGTTGTTAACATAATATAATGTTAATTAGTGAAAAAGGCAGCTTTAGCTGCTTTTTTTGTGCCTGCAATGACCGATAAAGCTCCTTCTCTTGTAAGACATTGACCATACTTTGGTGTAAGAAAAATCTCATTTTATTTTTAATTTTTAATGTAACTTATTGTAATTTATATTTTTTTAGTGTTTTTTGTCATATGTAGTACAAGAAAAAAGATATAAATTAGTTGTAACAAAATTATTAACGAGTAAATTAACCCCTGTCGCAAAAACAATAACAAATAGGAAAACGTTATAAGGATAGTAGCGCGGCACGACTGAATAGCACATAGAGTGTGCTACCAAAGGAAATATCAAAAAAGTGTTAGGAAGACCGAAAATAATAAAATACTCATGGAAGTTTAATAATAAAAACAAAATGGAATGCTACACGGAAGATAAATAATAAAAATACGGATAGAAAATAATAATAAAAACAATAAAGACTAAAAAGTCGAAGGGAGAAGTGTCCATATAATGGCGCTCAGATTAGTAGGCGGTAGAGATGTTTTCTCTACCGCCTTTTTATTTGTCCTGTTACAATACCCCCCGTTTAAAAAAAGCACCTTAACTGTGCTTTGGCGCACAAAACGCCCAAACTGAATTCTCCTGGCTAGGCCAGCACCGCGATGCCCATTGAGTTGCGCCTCGCTCAAAACCTCTTAAGTGAGACGATCAAGATATGAGTAGAAAGAAAAAGTCACGTAAAATTCCATCAAATGGTCCCGTTCGTTTAAGCCAAGATAAGCTTAAAGAAATGCGCGCATTGAAAGAGCAACGTGTTAAAAAAACTAAGGGCGCTAAGCCTGGTTCACGTAATGCACCGGATGCATTGAGTAATGACACTCAAAAAGCAGGTTCGGCTGCTAAAGATAAACGCGTTGGTAGTAAAAAAGCAGTGCCATTGGTTGCACCTGCTGCTGAACCAAAAATCGAAATGAAACGTAACCTTAAACCTGTAGCAGAGCTTAAAAAGGCTGTTGAACCAGAATTAACGCCTGAACAAGAGTTAGAAGCCCTTGAAAATGATGAGCGCTTACTTAAATTAGTTGAGCGTCATGAGCAAGGTGAAATGCTAACGGGTAAAGATGCAAAATACTTTAATAGCCGCATAGCGCGTCACCAAGTGCTTTGTAAATTATTAGGCATTGAAGATGAAGAAGAATTTGAAGATGACTTCAGCGATGAAGACAGTAATTCAGACTTTGATCAATACCTATCAAACGATCTAGCGAATGAATGGCTAGATGACGACGAAGATAAGTAATAAGGACACGCAATGAGTACAGCAGTGATCTTAGCCTTAGTTGTAGGTGCTGCTATTATAGCGGGCTTGGCATTTTATGCGGGTCAGTTGCTCTATAAGCTAAATGTGCAAAAAAAGCTAATTAGCAAAAAACAGGCAGAGCAACAGCAAAAGCTAAAACAGTCGCGTTTAAAGCGTAATGCGAAGTTAGCCGATAGTATTCATTTAATTGCACGTGCTATGAATGAAAAGCAATGTGATTATTCTGAGGGGTGCTTACGTATTTGGGTGCTTATGTCGCAATATAGTTTTGATACTGAGCGCGACCTAACGAGTGCATACCCGGGTATTTATAAAATGTACGACGTGGTAAAAGAAATGCCAACCCATGATTCGCGCAAAAAGTACGCTAAAAAAGAAATTTTTAAGCAAGACACGGCGCGCTGGCGCGCAGAAGAATCACTGAGTGATGAAATAGAAGCTGACTGTAAAAAAATTATTGTTGAGTTTAAAGCAGCCCAAGGCAGCGAAAACGTGGTTTTTAACTAGCGCTTATATTTTACGGCATATATAAAAAAAGCAGACCTTGGTCTGCTTTTTTTATGCGTGCTAGTTTTAAATTATATAACGCGTGAGAAGCGAGTGGCATTTATCTGTTTTTGTAAATGCGCATCAAAGCACATACAAATAATACGAATAAATAAATTCCCTTTTGGTGTTACGCTAATTAGGTTGTTTTCTATTGTTACCATTTCATCGGCAATTAATGGTGCGAGTGCCTCTAAAGCATCTTGAAAGTAGTCATTAAAGCTGATTTTATGTCTGTTAGCGAATACGCTCATATCAAGCTCAAACTGGCAAATAAGCTGCTTAATCGCATCGGCGCGAATAAGATCATCTTGGGTTAAATGCATGCCTTTATTAATGGCACTGCCTGCTTGCTCATCAACTGCTTGATAATAATGTTTTAACTCTTTTTTATTTTGTAATATCGCTGTGCCTATTTGTGAAATAGACGAGACACCTAAGCCCAATAAGTCGCACTCGCCATGAGTGGTGTAGCCTTGAAAATTACGATGCAGCTGATTCGTATTTTGTGCAATGGCTAGCTCATTATCAACTTTTGCAAAGTGATCCATACCTATAAATTGATAGCCCGCCTGCGTCATTTGCTCTAGGGTATTTTTAAACATGGTGAGCTTATTATGCGCACTGGGTAAATCGGCGTCTTTAATTTTACGTTGGGCGGCAAAACGTTCTGGTAAATGAGCGTAGTTAAATACTGAAACGCGGTCAGGGTTTAAGGCAATAAGTTGCTCAATCGTTTGCGTAAAGCTCTCAGGTGTTTGTAGTGGCAGGCCATAAATCATATCAGCATTAATTGATTTAAAGCCCAACTGTTTTGCTTGGGTAATTAATTGCTTTACCTCATCAACATGCTGAGGGCGATTAACAGCCAGCTGAACCTGATCATTAAAATCTTGAATACCAAATGACACACGATTAAACCCCAACTCGCTTAAATCAACCAGCATATTGTCAGCCAGTGAGCGAGGGTCGATTTCGATACCGCGCTCGCAGGTATCGCTAAAGTTAAAGTGTTGCTCTAGCAGCTTTACTAAGCGCGTCATTTGCGCTGCGGTTAAAAAAGTTGGTGTGCCGCCCCCCAAATGTAATTGCTCAACCCGATAATCTTGAAACAGCGGCGCTTGTGCTGCAATTTCTTTAGCTAAAAAGTCTAGGTAGGTATCGGCTTTAGATTGGTGGCGAGTAATGACTTTATTACAGCCACAGTAATAACAAAGCTGACTACAAAAAGGAATATGAATATATAAAGACAACGAACGGGTTTGCGATGATTCAATAGCGCTAATCAAATCTTGTTGCTGATAACCATCAGCTAACGAAAGTGCGGTCGGGTAAGACGTATAACGCGGGCCCGATACATTGTATTTGTTTATTAAAGTTTGATCCCATTGAGGAAGTTTAATCATCACGCGCACCTTATCTTTTAAGTTGCTGCGTATTGTAAAAAAGCAAAGGGGAGGAGGTTTTGATCTACAACAAAAAAAGGTGCCGCAGCACCTTTTTAATATATAACGCGGCTGCGTTACATTATGGCGTCTTTTAAGTACTGAAATAACTCTTTGTAGCTTCTCGCTGGTTTTTCAGCTTTTACTTCTTTGGCAGCATTACGCACCATTTGGCGCATTTTTTGGCGCTCAAGAGCTGGATATTGTTCAATTGTTTCGTTAATTAAGTCATCGCCTTGTTCAATTAAATCACTGCGCAGTTGCTCAATTTTTTTGATCATAACCTCAGCTTGGTTATTTTTATTAAGCATGACATCAATGATCGCTTTAATTTCTTCAATATTTTCTACCGTACGAAGGGTTTTTGCGATGTAATTTAAATGTCGGCGGTAAGCATCACTTTTATTACTTATTTTATCAGCAACCACCATTGCTTCTTTTAAGTCATCATTGAGCGGCAGGCGTTCGCGCTGCTTTTTACCCATTTTGGCAATTTCAGATCCTAACTGATGAAACTCTTGCGCTTCGCGCTTAAGTTCACTTTTTGATACATATATAATTTCTTCTTCAATTTCAGCAGGCTTGCCTTTTTTCTTCGCCATGGGGTGCTCTTAAATAAAAATAACTTCATCTATTATACGCGATTCTTTTAGTGATTAATATTAGCTGATGTGGTGCAGTGAGTGTGTTAGCATTTAAATATAAAAAATGTGTGCAATATGGCCTTCAGGGCTCAGGACAGAATTTATGAAAAGCCAACACCAAGATCCAATTTATTCGCAAATCTCTCAAGTAAAAGACGCTGTATCAGAAGTACTTGAACATGCTAAAAAACTAGGTGCTACCGCTGCAGAAGCTGCTATGTCTAGCACTTCGGGGCTGTCGGTAAGTACGCGCATGGGGGAGGTAGAAACCATTGAGTTTAATCAAGACGGTGGTTTAGGTATTAGCGTGTATGTTGGCAATAACAAAGGCTCGGCATCAACGGCTGATTTAAATCCTAAAACATTACGTGCTGTGGTCGAAAAAGCCATCGATATTGCTAAATTCACTTCAGACGATCCATGTAATGGCATTGCTGATAAAGAACTGCTTGAGTTTGCCCCTAAAGATTTAGACTTGTTTCATCCTTGGGATGTAAGCCCAGAGCAAGGGATTGATTTGTGTCATGCCGCAGAGCAAGCCGCATTAAACGCCGATGAGCGAATTGTGAATTCAGATGGCGCGAGCTTTTCATCGCATCAAGGGTTGCGAGTATATGGTAACAGCCATGGTTTAATTGCAGGCTTTCCACGTACTCGCCACAGCATAAGCACTATGGTGATAGGTAAAGAGGGCGAGCATATGCAGCGCGACTCAGCCTACACGATTTCTCGCGATCAAGCGGGGTTAAAAGATGCTGCAAGTGTTGGACTTGAAGCTGCAGCAGAAACCCTAGCAAAACTAAACAGCCAAAAACTAGGCACCATGAAAGTGCCGGTTATTTTTAGAGCCGATATTGCTAATTCATTGTTTGGCCATTTGGTATCAGCAATTGGTGGTGGCGCACTGTATCGTAAATCCAGCTTTTTATTGGATAGCTTAGGCACGCAGGTATTTAGCAAAACCGTTAATATTTCAGAGCGTCCGCACTTACTTAAAGGCTTAGCATCATCGCCATTTGATAGCGAAGGGGTTAAAACTCTCGACAGAGAAATAATTCACGGTGGCGAGTTACAAACGTATTTATTAGCAAGCTATGCGGCACGTAAAATGAATATGACCCCAACAGGGCACGCTGGCGGTATTCATAATTGGTTAGTAGAACAGACGCATCAAGATTTAACTGCATTATTAAAAACCATGGGTACGGGCTTATTAGTTACAGAATTGATGGGGCAGGGCGTGAATACCGTAACCGGTGACTACTCTCGCGGTGCGGCTGGTTTTTGGGTTGAAAATGGGGAAATACAATACCCAGTAAGCGAAATTACGATTGCTGGTAATTTAAAAGATATGTTCAAAGGTATTTCCGCTATAGGTGGCGATATAGAACGTCGCGGCGGGATTCAGACTGGTTCAGTACTGATTGAACAAATGCAAGTAGCAGGTGCTTAATACCCATCCGCAATGATATTTATTTCAGTGAATTGGTATAAACCCACTTTGCTTGCTTAAATTAAGTTTAATTTAAGCAAGCCTTCTTTTGATGTTTTTAAGGTGTGATATGGCTAAAGATAGATATGCGCCAAAACCGTTAACCGATATTATGGCTGGGCTGAACAACCGCTTAGCAGCCTATGCGGGAAAAAGCCATGCACTGGATACACAGCAACAATTGTTGCGCGATTTCTTAGGCCCTAAGTTAGGTGAAAAGTGCCGAGTAAGTAATTACCGTGACGGCACCTTAATGATAGAAGCTGTTTCTGCACCTATTGCGCTTAGGCTTAATTATTTAAAAATGGACATGCAATCGCATTTTAGAGCCGCGGGTATGGCCGAGCTTGGGCAAATAAAAATTACTGCCAATCCACAGGCAACTCAACGGTTAAGCACTCGACCTAAAGTGGCTGATGGCAAACCAACGAACTCCCTTAAAATGAGTGAACAAACGGCTGATTATTTAAATGCGATCGCCGATTCTGCTCCACCGTCATTAAAAGAAAAGCTTCAACGCTTAGCTTTACACGGTAAAAATAAACCTTAATTAAATACCATTTGACACCTTGCTCGGTTTGTTTTGCTGGCTTTAAAATACTTTGTTACATATTCGATTTTATTGTTATTTAAATCAGGTTTATGATGCCTAGTTAGTACTTCCTAAATTAGGTTGTAGCTGATGCGTATTTCATTAAGCAGATAATAGACTGCATCCTATTGTTGTTTTTTTGAGTTATCAAATCTTAATGAAATGCGTATTTATTCTAATTAATATACGGAATTCTTATGAAAAAAATAACAATGACTGCCGCCAGTATTGCATTGGCGTTAGGTTTGGTTGGTTGCGGCGAAAAGCCACAAGAAATGCAAGCAGAAGCAACAACAGTAACCGCACCGGTAGCAACCCCTGGTGCCTTAGGTGTTGATTTACAAAATATCGATAAAAGTGTTCGTGCACAGGATGATTTTTACTACCACGTAAACGGTAAATGGTTAGAAAAAACTGAAATCCCTGGCGATAAGTCAAACTATGGGTCGTTCTCACAGTTATATGATGAATCGCAAAAAGCAATGAAAACAGTACTAGAAAATGCCAGTACCAATAGCAGCGCAAAGCCAGGTTCAGATGAATATAAGATCGGCGCATTTTATACTAGCTACATGGCTGAAAATGCTCGTGAAGAGTTAGGGATGTTACCACTTGAGCCAGCTATTAAAAGCATTGATACAGTAAAAGATAAAGTCGCGTTGGTCACATTGATGGCACAGCTACAAGTTAAAGGCGGAGATCTTCCTTTTGGCTGGTATGTTAATAATGATGCTAAAAACTCAAGTGAAAATGCGCTTTATGCCTATCAAGCGGGACTTGGTTTACCTGACCGTGATTATTATTTAAAAGATGATGAAAAATTCACAAAAATTCGCGCGGCATATCAAACCTATATTACCGATATTTTAGCTAAAGCTGGCGTTAATAATGCCGCTGATGCAGCCAAAGCGATACTTGCCCTTGAAACGACACTTGCTGAGGCACAGTGGAGTCGGGTACAAAGTCGTGATGCAACAAAATCATATAATAAAATGTCAGTAGCTGAAGCTAACACGTTAATGGGAGATTTTGATTTAAGTGCTTACTTTGAAGCCGTTGGTGTTGATGCCCAAGAGTTGATTGTGCGCCAACCAAGTTACTTTGAAAAATTTGCAGACATTTTCAAAAATACAGACTTATCGGTTTGGCAAAACTACTTAAAATTCCATTTCGTTAGTAATTACGCGCAGTTGCTAAATAAAGACTTAGTGGATTTGAAATTTAATTTTTACAGCACCACATTGCGCGGTGTTGAAGAGCAAGCGCCACTTTGGAAGCAAGCCGTTGATGCATCAAACAGTGTACTGGGTGAAATTTTAGGTAAAGTCTACGTTAAAGAAAACTTCCCGCCAGAAGCGAAAGCGCGCATGGAAGAATTAGTTGATAACGTGATTAAAGGCTATTCAGTGGCAATTGAAAACCTTGAGTGGATGAGCCCTGAAACAAAAGTTGCGGCGCAAGAAAAGCTGGATAAGTTTACGCCTAAAATTGGTTACCCAGATAAATGGAAAGATTATTCAGATTTAGTAATTAATCCTGATGAACTAGTAGGTAACTATATTCGCTACAGTGAGTGGGCTTATGCAGATATGATTGCTAAATTAGGTAAGCCAGTTGATCGCTCTGAGTGGCATATGACGCCACAAACAGTGAATGCTTACTATAACCCAGTGAATAACGAAATAGTATTCCCTGCGGCGATTCTGCAGCCTCCTTTCTTTAATTTAGAAGCAGATGATGCGGTTAACTATGGTGCTATTGGTGCGGTTATTGGCCATGAGTTAGGCCATGGCTTTGATGACCAAGGTGCAAAATACGACGGTGATGGCAATTTACGTAATTGGTGGAGCGAGTCAGACCTTAAGCAGTTTGAAGAGCGAAGTGCTGCCTTAGTTGCGCAGTATAATCAATATAAACCGTTTGAAGATGCCAGCGTTAATGGTGAGCTGACACTGGGTGAAAACATTGGTGATTTAGGCGGCTTAACCGTCGCTTATAAAGCGTATCAATTATCGCTGGGTGATTCTAAAGCGCCCATTATTGAAGGCTATACGGGCGACCAACGCTTCTTTATGGGCTGGTCGCAAATTTGGCGTCGTAAATACCGTGATGAAGCATTGCGCAATCGTTTAATGACCGATTCACATTCACCGAGTCATTATCGCGTGATTGGTATTTTGTCGAACATGCCGGAATTTTACCAAGCGTTTGATGTTAAAGAGGGCGATAAAATGTATATCAAGCCTGAAGATCGCGTAAAAATTTGGTAATTTAAGCTGAAATTAGCTTAAGCGGTTAGCCCCACTAATCGCAAAATAAAAAGCCAGTGAGCATGATGCCCACTGGCTTTTTAGTTACTTTTATACCTGATGATAAAACTAGCTATATTTCGTTTTTATGGCGCTGATAATCTCGACATTGGCTGCAGGAAAATCATAGTTATCAAGTTCGTCTATACTTACCCATTCGCTTGGTTGCCCTTCTGCGCCATGAGCTTGACCATTAAAGTTACTGACCACGTGTACATTAAGTCGTACGCATTTATCGCCATAGTCGTGCTCTATAGTGACAAGTTCGCTTGAGCTATGAATAGTCAGTCCTACTTCTTCAAATAATTCACGCTTCAGTGCTTGAAAAACACTTTCTCCGGCTTCAACTTTTCCGCCTGGAAATTCCCATAAGCCACCTTGGTGCTGTTCATCTGCACGTTTACAAATAAACACATTGTTATTTTTTTTAATTACACCCACAGCAACATTGATGATTACTTTAGTCATTACCTCTCCCTTAAATAGCATAAAAAAAGCGACGCAAGCGTCGCTTTTTATCTAACGTAACAAAGTGGTGTTATTTTAATTTACCACAACATTGTTTGTATTTTTGACCTGAACCACATGGACATGGATCGTTACGACCCACTTTTGGCTCGCTACGCGCCATAACCTGAGCGCTTTGTGGTGCTTCACCACCTACATGCTCTGCTTCTTCATGTTGATATTCGCGAGGGGCATTTTCACTTTTACGGTGTTGCTCTTCTACTTTTTCAACATCTTCTTCGGCGCGAACTTGCACTTTACTTAAAATACCGACGACATCGACTTTTAAGTTTTCTAGCATTTCAGAGAACAATTCAAACGACTCACGTTTGTACTCTTGCTTAGGATTCTTTTGTGCATAACCACGTAAGTGAATACCTTGGCGTAAGTGATCCATTGCAGCAAGATGGTCTTTCCAATGTTGGTCAAGACTTTGAAGCATAATGGCTTTTTCAAACTGGCGCAGTACAGAATCGCCGACCATTTCTTCTTTTTGCTTGTAAGCTTGTTCAACCGCTTCTTCAATACGCTCACGCAGTTTTTCTTCGTACAGTTTATTGTCATCAGCTAACCACTGCGAAAGTGGTAACTCAATCAAGAAGTCTTGTTTTAAGCGTTCTTCAAGCCCTGGGATATCCCACATTTCAGCCAAGCTTTGTGGGGCAATGTATTGATCAATCACACCCGCGAGCACATCACCACGGATAGCGGTAATCGTTTCTGAAATATCACCTTCTTCAAGCAATTCGTTACGTTGAGAATAAACAACACGACGTTGATCGTTTGCTACATCATCGTACTCAAGTAGCTGTTTACGCACATCAAAGTTACGTGCTTCTACTTTACGCTGGGCGTTTTCGATTGCGCGGTTTACCCATGGATGTTCAATGGCTTCACCACGTTGCATACCTAGTTTACGCATCATGTTAGTCATGCGCTCACCGGCAAAAATACGCATTAACGCATCATCCATCGATAGGTAGAAACGGCTTGAACCGGCATCACCTTGACGGCCAGAACGACCACGTAACTGGTTATCAATACGACGTGATTCATGACGCTCAGTACCAATAATGTGTAAGCCGCCAGCATCAATTACCGCATCATGGCGAATTTTCCATGCTGCTTTTATTTCAGCAATTTGTTCGTCAGTTGGGTTCTCAAGTTTTTCAACTTCGCTGTTCCAATTACCACCAAGTACAATATCGGTACCACGACCGGCCATGTTGGTGGCAATGGTGACTGTGCCTGGTAAGCCCGCATCAGAAACAATGTCTGCTTCTTGTGCGTGGAATTTAGCATTAAGTACGTTGTGCTTAATTTTTTCTTTGCGTAAAAACTGCGATAAGTACTCAGAGCTTTCAATTGAGATAGTACCTACAAGTACCGGCTGACCACGTTCTTGACAGTCTTTAATGTCTGCTAAAATCGCTTCGTACTTTTCTTCTTGAGTTAAGTAAACTAAATCAGCGCGATCATCGCGGATCATTGGTTTATTGGTTGGCATAACCACAGTGTCTAAACCGTAGATAGACTGAAACTCAAACGCTTCTGTGTCGGCTGTGCCTGTCATACCTGCTAGCGTTTCGTACAAGCGGAAGTAATTTTGGAACGTAATAGAGGCTAATGTTTGGTTCTCGTTTTGAATTTTCACACCTTCTTTTGCCTCTACAGCTTGGTGTAAACCTTCTGACCAACGACGTCCTTCCATAGAGCGACCTGTGTGCTCATCAATAATGATGACTTCGTTTTCTTTAATAACGTAGTCAACATCTTTTTGATAAAGCTTGTGCGCACGAAGAGCTGCATAAACATGGCTAAGTAGGGTAATGCTCGCTGCTGAATATAGTGAGTCACCTTCTTCAATTAGGCCGCGCTCGGTAAGTAACTCTTCAACTTTTATTTGCCCACGCTCAGTAAGATGAACTTGCTTAGATTTTTCATCGATGGTGAAATCGCCATCACCTTCAATTCCTTCCTCGTCTTCTTTTTCTTGTAATTCAAGTAGAGGAACGATGGTATTTATTTCAGTGTATAGCTCAGAGCTATCTTCAGCGGGACCAGAAATAATCAGTGGCGTACGTGCTTCATCAATAAGGATTGAATCCACTTCATCCACTACAGCATAAAATAATGGGCGTTGTACGCGCTCATCAATACTAAATGCCATGTTGTCACGCAGGTAATCAAAACCAAATTCGTTATTGGTACCGTAAGTGATGTCAGCTGCATAAGCTTGTTTTTTCTGTTGTGGCATCATGCCCGGAACATTACAGCCTACGGTTAACCCTAAAAATTCAAATAATGGGCGATTGGTTTCAGCATCACGTTTGGCCAAGTAGTCATTCACGGTAATGACATGAACACCTTTACCTGTTAGACCATTTAAATAAGCCGGCAGTGTCGCTGTGAGTGTTTTACCTTCACCGGTACGCATTTCTGCGATACGACCTTGGTGTAAAACCATACCACCTAATAACTGCACGTCGAAATGACGCATACCGTTTACACGTTTTGATGCTTCACGTACCACTGCAAATGCTTCTGGTAGAATATCGCCTAAGCTTTGTCCGTTATCGTAACGCTCTCTAAACTCGGCTGTTTTAGCTTTTAAATCTTCATCTGAAAGCGCTTCTAGCTGCGTTTCAAGTGCATTGATCAGTGCGACCGTCTTTCTTAGGTTTTTAATAGTGCGGTCATTGCGACTACCAAAAATCTTGGTAAATAAATTAGATATCATGATAAAACCGTTACAATGTGTTTTTTTGCTAGCCGTACATCGGCTAACCCATTTTTTACAATTGATAATTAATGTATTCTTTAAATTAACCTTTAGGACACATTAATTAGCAATTTTGTATTAAGCTGCTTAAAAAGCACTGTTTATTACCTGCGCTACTATACCAGACTCTGCTAAACATCAAACTACCTCAATAAAAAGATCTTCATTTAAAACAGAAAAATGAGATCTCGCTCATAAAAATAGCGTTATGTAACGAAACTTGATTAAAACTGCAGATAAACAGACCCTTAAGATATGGTGTTGAATAAATTAAAAACAAGAGCGAAGCGCTTAAATTTCACCCTTAAATGCCTTGTTTGTCGCTATCGTTTTTTAATCCTTAAATTGAGCAATAATTTTATTAATTAATCTCGGTAGGTCACTTAAGTCATGCGGTTTATCGGCAGATGTGTATGCACGGAAGCTTTATCATTAAAGAGGTTGTTAATCGTAAAAAAGGTGTATGTTAATATCTTCTGTAACCAGCGTTTGCTAATATTATTTTTAGTAGCATAGAGTTAGTCATCTTTTTTATTGCTATATAACACGTTGATTGAGTTTAATAAAAGGGTAATAAAGTGCAAACCAACAAAGATAACTTAGTCGTTCTTGGCGCTGGTTGGCTTGGCCAAGCCTTATGTATTGATGCACAAAAACAAGGTTGGCAAGTGCAAGGAACTCATCGTAGTGACACTCATCAATTTGATTTTGAGCGTCAGTTTGTTCTACAAAACGGCGAGCTGCAGCACCAAGTGGATTTACAAAACGCGTACTGGGTGTGTGCTATACCTCCGCGCAGTCGTGACAGCGAAAGTGATTATTCTCAAGTGCTGGAGCAGGGGTTAAAGCTGGCAACTGAACTTAATTGCAAAGGTTTTTTATTGTGCTCATCGACTGGGGTGTATGATCAAGAGCCTGGAGTTTATAGTGAAAGTAGCGATATATCTGGCACTAACGAGCGACAAATAAAGCTGTATGACGCTGAAGAGCAAGTGCTTGAACAGCAAGGTAAAGTGCTTCGCTTAGCCGGATTGTTGGGGCCAAACAGAGAGCCTGGTCGTTTTGTGGCGGGTAAAGAACTCAATACCTCTAGTCAGCAAGTAGTGAATATGGTGCATCAACAAGATGTGATCAATGCTATTTATGCGGTCCTTAATAACTGGTCGCAAGGACAAAGCATTTATAACGTGGTGAACCCAGCGCACCCGACCAAAGCAGATTATTATGCACAAAAGTCTGAGCTGTATGGCACACAAATGCCAAGCTTTAGTAGTGATGAAGTCGCTGAGCGCAAAGTTATTGGCTCAGCGATAGAAGCACTGGGTTGTAGTTATCAGTATGGTATTTAATAAGAAGGTAAGGGTGAGTGGCTTATGAAGTCACACAACTTACCTTCACTTAGTAGCGTGTTAGCCGCTTCAATATCGGGAGCAAAATACCGGTCTTTGTCATAATAACTAACATGCTGGCGTAGCAGTGCTTTGGCACTTTCGACTTTATCACACGCGCGAAGTGGTGCTCTAAATTCAAGCCCTTGGGCAGCACTTAGCCATTCTATGGCCAGTACGCCTTGCGTATTATTCGCCATATCAACCAGTCGTCGTGCTGCAAACGTTGCCATGGAAACATGGTCTTCCTGATTTGCTGAAGTTGGTAAGCTATCTACCGAAGCTGGGTGTGCTAAGGATTTGTTTTCAGAGGCCAGTGCTGCAGCGGTGACTTGAGCAATCATAAATCCTGAATTTACCCCGCCGTTTTTTACTAAAAATGGCGGTAATTTTGATAAATTAGAGTCAATCAGTAGGGCAATACGTCGCTCGGCTAAGGCGCCAATTTCAGCAATAGCAATCGCAAGGTTATCAGCGGCCATAGCGACGGGCTCAGCATGAAAGTTTCCGCCTGAAATAATATCCCCTACATCGGCAAAAACGAGTGGGTTATCGGTTACCCCGTTTGATTCACACAGTAGTACCTCGGCGGCTTGGCGTATTTGGGTTAAGCATGCACCAAGTACTTGCGGTTGGCAACGCAGGCAATATGGGTCTTGTACTTTTTCACAATTAATATGTGAGTCACTAATTTGTGAGTGGGTATCGAGTAATTCTCTAAATACGTGAGCCGTATCTATTTGCCCTTGCTGACCACGAATGTCATGAATACGTGCATCAAATGGCGCGCGACTGCCCATGGCCGCTTCTATACTGATAGAGCCAATAACACAGCTTTGTGCGTACAAGTCTTCGGCTCTAAATAAGCCTTGTAGTGCAAATGCAGTGGATGCTTGGGTGCCATTCAATAAGGCTAACCCTTCTTTTGCAGCTAATGTTAGTGGCTCAAGCCCCGCAATTTTTAGCCCTTGTGTAGCGCTTATCAGCTCACCTTGATAACGCATTTTACCCTCACCTAATAAAGGCAAACACATATGCGCAAGTGGTGCTAAATCGCCCGATGCACCCACTGAGCCCTTTTTAGGCACGCAAGGGTAAACTTCACTTTTAAGCAGCTGCATAAAAAACTCAAGCACAGCTAAGCGAATACCAGAATAACCGCGCGATAAAGAGTTTATTTTTAGTGTGATCATCAATCTAACGGTGCTGTCATCCATTAACTCACCAATACCTGCGGCGTGTGAAAGCACAATACTGCGTTGTAATAGTTCGAGTTCATCGTCAGCGATTTTAGTATTGGCCAATAACCCAAAGCCAGTATTAATACCATATACAGTGCGATGTTCGTTTATCACGTTTTGGACTGTTTGAGCACTGGCAGCTATTTGCGCCTGTGCATCATTGGCCAGAGTTAAGTGTATGGCTGATTTGTTAATTTTTCTTAGCGTGTTTAAGTCAAGCTGACCCGGTTTGAGTGTATATGAAATCATGACTTGTCCTCATTAAGCATTGGTAGGTCTAGCTGCTGCTGTTGCGCACAGTTTTTTGCAATTTCATAACCCGCATCAGCATGGCGCATTACACCGGTGGCGGGATCGTTCCATAATACTCGAGCAAGACGCTGCTCTGCTTCATCAGTACCATCGGCAACAATCACTACGCCTGAGTGCTGGCTAAACCCCATGCCTACACCACCGCCATGGTGAAGTGATACCCAAGTAGCACCGCCTGCGGTATTAAGCAGGGCATTTAATAGTGGCCAATCGGAGACCGCGTCGGAGCCATCTTTCATACTTTCAGTTTCACGGTTAGGGCTGGCAACTGAGCCTGAGTCGAGATGATCTCGTCCAATAACTACCGGCGCTTTAAGCTCACCGCTTTTAACCATATCGTTAAAGGCAACAGCAAGGCGCGCTCTATCTTTTAAACCGACCCAACAAATACGTGCAGGCAAGCCTTGAAATTGAATTCGCTCACGCGCCATATCAAGCCAATTATGCAGGTGTTTATCATCTGGAATGAGCTCTTTTACTTTTGCATCGGTTTTATAAATATCTTCGGGATCGCCCGATAGTGCTACCCATCTAAATGGGCCAATACCTTCACAAAATAATGGACGAATATACGCAGGCACAAACCCAGGGAAATCAAATGCATTACTCACGCCTTCTTCTAGAGCCATTTGACGAATATTATTGCCATAGTCGGTTGTTGCTGCGCCCGCTTTTTGTAGTGCCAGCATCGCCTTTACTTGGACGGCCATTGACTGTTTAGCCGCTTTTACAACTGCTTGTGGGTTATCGATTCGCATTTTTGCTGCATGCTCCATACTCCAATCTTGTGGCAGGTAACCGTTAAGTGGATCATGAGCTGAGGTTTGATCGGTAACTATATCGGGGGTCACCCCACTTTTTACTAAGGTACTGAACACATCGGCGGCGTTACCTAGTAAACCCACAGAAAGCGCTTCACCTTTTATGCAAGCATCTGTTATTAATTTTAGTGCATGCTCAAGATCTGTGGCTTTTACATCGACATATCCTATTTTTATCCGAAAATCGATACGGCTTTCATCACATTCCACTACCAAGGCACTAAAGCCTGCCATAGTAGCCGCTAATGGTTGTGCGCCCCCCATACCTCCAAGGCCACCCGTTAATACCCACTTACCTTTAGCATTACCAGCAAAATGCTGTTTTGCCATAGCCACAAACGTTTCGTAAGTGCCTTGCACTATGCCTTGAGAGCCAATGTAAATCCAAGACCCTGCGGTCATTTGGCCATACATCATCAAGCCTTTTTTATCTAGCTCGTTAAAGTGCTCCCAATTTGCCCAGTGCGGAACAAGGTTAGAATTTGCAATTAATACCCGTGGTGCATTGCTATGAGTTTTAAATACACCCACCGGTTTGCCTGATTGCACTAATAGAGTTTCGTCATTTTCAAGGCGTTCAAGCGTTTCAATTATTTTGTCATAACTTGGCCAATTACGTGCAGCACGGCCAATACCACCATAAACCACCAGAGCTTGAGGGTGCTCTGCAACATCAGGGTCTAAATTATTCATTAGCATGCGTTTAGCCGCTTCGGTTTGCCAGCTTTTGGTGGTTATTTTATTGCCATGTTGCGCGCGTATTGTGCGTTGTGTGTCCAGTCGATGATTCATTGTTCACTCCTGTTAAATAGTGTTAAGCGTTATGCGCTTTTATTATTATTTTTAAATGTTAATTGTCCGCCCAAGCGGTACTTACTACCCGGCGATATAAGTCGTGCAAAGCTTACAATTCCGTTTATCGACCAAGTGCGGCGTATTACTTGTAAGCATGGCTCTTCATTATATAGGTTAAGCCATTGGCACATTTCACTGCTTGGTGTAATAGCCTCTACCGTGTGCCTTGCTTGTGTTAAAGGGGCAACCGTTGATAGGTATTCGTGTGGGGTAAGAGCGGTAAAATTTTGTTGTAAATAATCCTTGGCAAGTAACGGGTTTACAAAGCGTTCTTCAACTTGCAAGGGACTGTCATTTTCGTTATGAATAATGACACTTCTATACACCACACTATCTACCTCAACACCTAAAGCAATAGCAATTGGCGCCACGGCATTGATTGATTCCAGCACCTGTACTGTGCAGCTGTAGTTTCCGTTTCGCTCTTTGACTTCATGTGCAATGTTTTTTATTTCAAGTAATGATGACTGCGACTTAAAGCTTGCGACAAAAGTACCTAGCCCTTGGCTACGGGTTAAAATGCCTGTATCAGTTAGCTCACTTAACGCTCGACGTGCGGTCATTCTGCTTACCGCAAACTGCTTTGCCAGTTCATTTTCTGAGGGCACGCGTTGGTTTTCAAGCCAAAGCCCACTGCGTATTTTGTCCACAATAAACTGTTTTATTTGTGTAAATTTAGGTGTTGGCATAAACGCTTTTGGTGTATTAAAAATAAACAATACTTAATAAGATGGCATAATTACCTTGTATATACAAGATGTGTTGTTAAACTCGTTTGAACATTATCGCGGAGAAACTTATGCAAGCCACAGAATCTACAGAACAGTTAAATGATATCGATTTATTGCTCACAGATGCCAACATTGCGACCATGGATAGCAATATTGATGCGCCTTATGGGGCGATAGAAAATGCGGCGCTAGCTATTAAAAATGGCAAAATAGTGTGGCTAGGTAAACAAGCTGATTTACCTAATTTTGATGTGTTAGCCACCCCGATATTAAGTGTAAAAGGACAATGGTTAACCCCAGGCTTAATTGATTGCCATACACATTTAGTGTTTGCCGGTTCTCGTGCGCAAGAGTTTGAGCAGCGTTTGCAGGGCGTGAGCTATCAGCAAATAGCAGCGCAGGGAGGGGGAATAGCAAGTACAGTTAAAGCAACCCGAGAGGCTGACCACGAACAGTTATTTGTAGCAGCAAAAGAGCGTTTAAATGCATTGTTAGCTGAAGGGGTGACGACGGTTGAAATTAAGTCAGGGTATGGGCTTGATATAGACAATGAGAAAAAAATATTGGAGGTGGCTAGGCTGTTAAATCAACATCACCCCATTGAAGTGGTTAACACCTTTTTAGGGGCACATGCGCTACCTTTGGAGTTTAAAAACCGCAGTGATGATTACATAGATTTGGTATGTAATGAAATGCTAAGCACGCTTGTTGAACATGACCTAGTGGATGCCGTTGACGTTTTTTGTGAAGACATTGGCTTTAGCTACGCACAAACTCAACGCGTATTTGATGCAGCTAAAAAACAGGGTTTGGCAATCAAGTGTCATGCCGAGCAATTATCAAATCAACACGGTGCAGCGCTGGTAGCACAATACAATGGCCTGTCGGCTGATCATTTAGAATACCTTGATGAAGCAGGCGTTAAAGCTATGGCAAACGCAGGCACTGTGGCGGTATTACTGCCTGGGGCTTTTTATTTTTTAAAAGAAACGAAATACCCACCAATTGAACTGTTAAATAAATACAAGGTTCCCATCGCAATTGCCAGTGATTTTAATCCCGGCACATCACCATTATGTTCGTTGCAATTAATGATGAATATGGCCTGCACCTTATTTAATTTCACTCCAGAGCAGGCATTAACTGGCGTAACAGCACATGCGGCTCGTGCTTTAGGTTTTACTGATAGAGGGGTGTTAAAAGTTGGCGCTCGCGCAGATATCGCTCATTGGCAAATTGACCACCCTGCACAATTAAGTTATCAGTTTGGGGTAAATAAACTGTTAAATTTATGGATATTGGGTAAACTTAGTTAGTTTGTATAAAATTAACTCTTAAACCTATGTTTTATTTAATGTCAGTGAGTACGTCAGCTATGGATGGAACGTTATTGAGCTACAGCAATTTAGCTATTTTTTTAAGTGGTGCACTTTTAATGGCAATGGTTGCCACGCTATTAACCGTTAAAAGTAACGTAATGAGACTCAGCTTTTTATGTACTGGGCTCATTGGCTTAGCTATGGTCAGTAGCGCAATACCTTGGCTCGCTATTTTACTAGCGCTAGGTTTTGGTTTTAATTTATATCAAGCGAAGTTACAAAAGCAAAAAAAACCATTTCTTATCAGTGCCTGTGCAAGCGCATTATTTGCTTTATTGTTAATAGGGTATCTCTTTTTTACGCTGCATTTAGCGTGGTTGCTCATGGCTATTTTACTGCTCTCAGTCAGTGGTTTTTTAGCTGATAATGAGCCTAAAGCTACTACGCCTTTAAAGCCACAAACTGAGCCTGAGGTGTATGTTGAAAACTCACCCTTAGTCAGCTTCCCCGATAAACAACAGTTACGTCAAAAGTATAATGAGCTTATTGATGAAGGTTCATTCAGAGCCGCACTTATTGTATTAAGGCTAGAGGGGTTTGCGCAGGTAAATCAGCATATTGGACGAGATTTTGGTGACTTATTGTTGTCGCAGTCGGCAAATCGAATAAAAGACTTACTAGACAGTGATGAAGTGTTGTTCCTTGCTCCGCATGCTAAATTAGCGCATTTAGGCGGGTTAAATTTTGCGTTTATTTGTGATCTACAAAGCCATAATCATTTACATCAACAGCTTATCAAGCAAATTATTGGCGCTACATTAAAGCCCTTTAACGTGGCTAATTGCACTATTGAAGTAAAGGTAAGAGCCAGTTATGTTCATTGCGATCAACAAAGTACGAGCTTTGATGATTTAATTAGTTATGCGTATTTGGCACTTGATAGTCAGCCAAGCAAACAAATAGTGGCTTATCATCAACAAATGACGGTTGAGCATTTAGAGCAACAAGCGCGATTAACAGAGCTTGCGAATATCAGCTTTGCTGATGAGTTTGAGCTGTTTTTTCAACCCGTTATTCGCAACGGCGATGGTCAAATTGAATTTTTAGAATTGTTATTACGTTGGCAACACCCCACGCAAGGCACCTTATCGGCAAGCCGATTTATAAATGATATTAGAATTGCAGGGCTTGGTTATTCACTGGCTACCTTTGTTATAGAGCGTGCTGGCGAATTAGCCATGGCACTTCGTATGGAAGGGATGTCGGTACCTTTGAGTGTTAATTTATTTGGCCCAGAAATGCTCAATGAAGAGTTTGTTGATTTTGTTTACGGAGTAATTGGTGAGCATCAACTCAGGCCAGGCGATTTAATTATTGAATGTCCGCTTCATGTTTTTACCAGCCTAGATGATAAAGGCAGAGCCATGATCGCAAGGCTTAACAGTTTAGGTTTAAAAGTGTGTGTTGATGGTTTAGGTGATAACCCTGTATTACTTTCTAAGTTACCTAGTTTAGCGGTGGAATATATTAAAGTATCGCCTGCATTAACTGCAGACTTTAGTAATCAAAATAATATACGCAGCTTAGTAAGCGGTATGGTAGAAATGCATAATCAGCAACAAACAAAAGTGATTTTTGAAGGTGTTGAAACACTGGACCAACTTAAATTTGTGAAAAGTTTGAAAGCTTATGCCTCACAAGGCTACTACTTCGGACACCCTTTAAGTAGCTTGGGGTTAATGAGTTGGTTTAAACAGTGGTTACAGGCACAAGAAGACTAGGGAAGATTAGATTTTTTGCTTTGTTTGTAGGTAGATATTTACTAAGGCACTGATTACTTGACCACATTGTAATTTACCCGCAGCAAGAGAGTGAGGATGTTGCGAGGGTGCTGCTTCGCATAAATGTAAATAAGCACTGTGATAATTACTTGCAGCTAAATAAACATAATGCTCGCCATCGCTAACATCAAAACCGCAATAATTAAATGCGCTTGCAGGCATGTTGGTTAGGCTATCTAAATCAACTTCTATTCCCAACGGTGCGTTATCAAATGCGTTTAGTGCATTGTTAGTTGCCTCCGTTAAACTTATTTCTCGCCTAACATTAATCGCTTGATAGCTGGTGAAACTAAATTTTGCACTTTGCATTGCATTAAAAATTTGTTGATTATTTTTAAGCTCATGTAAGCCAATTACATGGTAACTGTTAAGGTGCTGCTCTTGATAGGCGTAGTGAAAACCATTGCCACTGTGTCTGCCTTCACACTCTCTAAAGTCGGCATGGGGGTCTAAATTAATGGCGTTAATTGCGCTGTTTTTATATTTTGCAAGCGAGCGAATAATACCTAAGCAGTTGTTATGTCCGCCACCAATAATGATGGGTTCAAGACCTGCTTTAAAAATCATGCTTAAAATTGCTTCAACCCGCACATCAATCTCAGCGCACAACTGACGTAATTGGTCTAAATCGAGAGGATTTTGGTTATCAAGCGGGTGTGCTTGTTCCATTAAGTCATCGAGGTTTACTTCGCCAAGGAGTAACACTTTTTGCATGGCAATAGCGTGATTGTGAGGTTGGTTTAAAAAGTGTTGTAAAAAAGCGGGCCAAGCATGTTGTGCTCCGCCTTTACCTAAATTGGCTCTAGGTCCAATGTCTTCGCAAACGCCCAGTAAAACAAAGCGCATACCAAACTGTGCAGCATCAGTAAGCGCTTGTTGTATATTAACGTTTGCGTCAAGTAATGCCATTGACTGCCACGCTTTTTGTTCACCTGCACGGTTAGAACAAATGCGCTTGAGCGTGCTTTCGTTATATACTTTAAGGTGTGCTGTCACGCTACAGTTCTATTATTTCTAGCTCTAATTCTTCAGCAGAAAGTACAATACCTGTACTGTCGGCATAAACAAAATCATCATCGAAAAATGATACACCCGCAAAGTTAACGCCTATGCCGCTTTCACCCGCGCCTTCACTGTCAGCTGCAACCGGAATTGATCCAATGGCTTGAATTCCTAAATCCAGTTCTTCAAGTTCATCAACATGGCGCAGTGCACCATATACAATAATACCTTGCCAATTGTTTTCAAGTGCCAGCTCAGCCAGTTCAATATCAATTAAGGCTCTACGAGTGGAGCCTCCACCATCAATAAGTAAAATCTGATCTGTACCATCTTGAGAAAGCAATTGACGGATCAGTTCATTATTTTCAAAACATTTTACCGTTTTAATGCGGCCACCAAAACTGTGTCGACCACCAAAGTTGATGAACATAGGTTCAAGCACGTCAACCACATCAGCGAAATGGTCACATAAATCAGAAGTGCTGTAATCCATTATTTTATCCTCAAAAGATACATAAGTTAGTAACTTAGTATACCCTCCTTATATTCAATAACAACGACTTAATTGCAGTAAATTTAGCCAGAAATAGAACTAAATCAATAACACGACTCATAATTTTTTAATAAAATTGTCATCTTTATAAATAAATATTTTTAAAGCTATGGACTGAGCGTTTATAAGTGCGAGAGATTTAAGTTCTGATTGGCGAGACTGTTAAAATTAAACAATACTGTGATCAGGCCGATGATTATATTGTCCATTTGTATAAAGGGAGTTTGTTAATGGTTAAATTTTACTGGTAGCCCTTTTTTGGTTTTTAATGATAGGCATTATTGTTTATTTCATGTAACAAAATTATGTTAATACAAGAAAGCATCACGTTATACTGAACTGGCAAATTTAATATAGGTATTTACAATGAACTTTTTACAGAATCTAACGATTAAACGTCGTTTACAATTTAACGCATTAATCGTTGGCTTAGCCATGATTGTTATGCTGTGCATCATCATTTATGAAGCACGTATTATGATTAAATTAAATGAAACTATTCAGTACGCTGAAGAGCTAGATGTGCATGAGCTTTCGATGCGTAAATACGAAAAAGACTTTTTGTTTTACAAAGATGAGTCTAGTTTAGAGCTATTTGCGCAAGAATATAAAAAACTACAATTTAAACTAGAAAAGCTATCTGTTTTATCTGCAGATTTAAATATTGCTACGGCTCAGGTCAATCAATTTTCTACGTTAGCCCAACAGTACTATGACGACTTTCAAAATGTTGTAAAACTACAGCGTAAAATCGGGTTGCACCCAAAAGACGCTTTATATGGCGAGCTGAGAGAAGCAGTTCATAAAATAGAAACATTGCTTAGTGAGCAAAATAATTACCAATTACTCACCACTATGCTACAGCTGCGTCGAGCTGAAAAAGATTTTATGCTACGTTTAGATACCAAGTATTTAGATCGATTTAATAAATTAGCAAGCGAGTTAAAACAACAAGTAAATGCTGCAGAGCTACCTAATAATTTACGCAATCAATTGGTCTCGTTAATGACCAACTACCAAAATAAATTTACTGCATTGGTAGAGGCGCAGGTGGAATTAGGCGTCGATTTAAATTCGGGTGCCCTAGGGAAAATGAGAATAAGTGTTAAGAAAAGTGATGAAGTGGTTACTTTGATCACTAATGCGACTAAAGAGCAAGTAACTGAAACGGCGCAGCAGGCGCAATTATTAGCAATAGTCATTTTTATAATTGCTAGTATCATCGTTATGCTACTTGTGTACTTGACCAGTCGTTCAATTATCCAGCCTATTGAAAAAGTTTATCAAGCAATAGATAAGATAAGACAAAACAATGACTTAAGCTTGTTTATAGAGCATAAAGGGAAAGATGAAGTAACGAGGATGACCATAGACTTTAATAGTTTAATTAGTGACTTTAAAGATCTCATCTACGAAGTAAATACGGCTCTAACAACGCTTAATATAGCAACAGGGAACCTATCTGAAACAACCTCAGCGACTAGCTCTGGTATGCAAGAGCAATTGCATGAAGCGGATATGGTAGCAACCGCTGCTACAGAAATGCAGGCAACGATTCAAGATATTTCACACAATACTGAAGCCGCCGCTAAAAAAGCTGAATCGACCAATGTAAGCGCCCAGCAAGGTCAGGTTGAAGTAGAGTCAACTATTAAGCATATTAATGCCTTATCCGATTCACTTGGTAAAGCTTCCAGCGTGGTGTCTCAGCTAGAAAAAGATGGTGAAACCATAGGTTCTGTACTTGATGTGATACGTGCGATTGCAGAGCAAACTAATTTACTTGCTTTAAATGCTGCCATTGAAGCGGCGAGAGCGGGTGAACAAGGTCGTGGCTTTGCGGTTGTTGCAGATGAAGTGCGCTCACTTGCACAGCGTACGCAAGAGTCAACCAGCGAAATAGAGGGCATTATTAACACCCTACAACAGCGTACTCAAGAAGTTGTGAGTATCATGCACCAATGTCGTACTCAAGGTGGCGAAAGTGCTACACAAGCAACAAAAGCGGGTGAGCTGCTAGGATCAATTACCATTGATGTGCAAACTATTATGGAAATGAGTACACATATTGCTACTGCTATTGATGAGCAAAGTCAGGTGGCTTCTGAGGTAAATAAAAACGTGGTCCGTATTCGAGATATTGCAGAGGGGGCTGCGGCTCACTCACAAACTAATGCGCAAACCAGTGAAGAGGTCTCTGAGCAAGCAAGGGTACTTCATCAAGCGATTTCAAAATATAAGGTTTAACTACTAACAGAAAAAAGTGGCTTAATTGCCGCTTTTTTCTCATTCACAGAGTATAAGTTCAGACTAAATACTAGGGGACAAACTTTATGGGTACGCTGTCTTTGTTGTTTTCATGTTGTTTAACACGCTCTAAATACGTATCCCATAAGCTTGTTTGTTCAGCTTGTAATTTAGCAAAATATTGCCAGCTGAACAGCCCGCTGTTATGGCCATCGTCAAACTCTAAACGTAACGCGTAATGCCCTACCGGCGTAATGGTTTTAATGCCCACTGCTTGTTTATTTAGTACTAACTTCATAGGCTCAGATCCATGGCCTTGAACCTCTGCTGAGGGAGAGTGTACCCGTAAAAACTCAGCGCTAAATATAACTTCAGAGTTATCATCAAAATAAACATCTAAATTTTTACTCACACTATGATAGTGCACTTTTGTAACTTGTTTCATCGTCATCTCGCTTACAAAAAAGCCTCCATATTGGAGGCTTTTAGTATAACTGTTTGTGTTTTCAATTAAAGAATAAAACGACTTAAGTCTTCATCTTCAACTAGCGCACCTAAGTGTTTTTCAACGTAGGCGGCATCGATAACAAGGCTTGAACCCGCTTTTTCAGAAGCGTCATATGAAATCTCTTCCATTAGCCTTTCCATAACTGTATGAAGGCGACGCGCACCGATATTTTCGGTTTTTTCGTTTACTTGCCATGCTGCCTTAGCAATACGCTCAATTGCGTCGTCGCTAAATTCAATAGCGACTTGCTCTGTTTTGAGTAGCTCGCGTTGTTGCTCAGTAAGTGACGCGTGTGGCTCAGTTAATATACGTTTAAAGTCATCGGCTGTGAGTGCTTCAAGTTCAACACGAATAGGTAAACGGCCTTGTAACTCAGGGATCATGTCTGATGGTTTAGACATTTGGAATGCGCCTGAGGCAATAAACAACATGTGGTCAGTTTTTACCATGCCGTGCTTAGTATTAACGGTAGAGCCTTCAATAAGCGGAAGTAAATCACGTTGTACACCTTCACGACTTACATCTGGGCCTGAGGCTTCACCACGTTTACAAATTTTGTCTATTTCATCAATAAACACAATGCCGTTTTGCTCTACTGCAAAAATGGCCTGTTCTTTTAATTCTTCAGGATTAACCAGTTTACCGGCTTCTTCTTCAGTAAGTAACTTAAACGCTTCTTTAATTTTAAGCTTACGCTTAGTGCGTTTATCACCACCCATGTTTTGAAACATTCCCTGTAACTGGTTGGTCATTTCTTCCATACCAGGAGGAGCCATAATTTCAATATTAGGTTGAGCTTGGGCTAAATCAATATCAATTTCTTTGTCATCTAATTGGCCTTCGCGTAACTTTTTACGAAACGATTGGCGTGTCGATGAATTTTCATCGCGCTGAACTTCACCGTATTGATCTTTCGCTGGAGGCAGTAATACATCTAATATACGTTCTTCAGCCGCTTCTTCAGCGCGATGTTTGAACTTTTTAGTTTGTTGCTCTCGTGTCATTTTAATTGAAACATCAACTAAATCACGGATGATAGTTTCAACTTCTTTACCGACATAACCTACTTCTGTAAATTTAGTGGCTTCAACTTTAATAAAAGGTGCGTTGGCAAGCTTTGCTAAACGACGAGCAATCTCAGTTTTACCTACACCCGTAGGGCCAATCATTAAGATATTTTTTGGCGTTACTTCTGCGCGTAAGTCTTCGTTTAACTGCATACGGCGCCAGCGATTACGAAGGGCAATAGCAACCGCTTTTTTCGCTTTAGCTTGGCCAATAATATGTTGGTCTAGCTCATGAACAATTTCTCTTGGGGTCATATCAGACATAGCGAGTTCCTATTACAATTCTTCGATAGTTTGGAAGTTATTCGTAAATACACAGATGTTGCCAGCAATTGTTAGACTTTTCTCTACAATTTCACGAGCACTTAAGTCGGTATTTTCTAATAAGGCGGTTGCAGCTGATTGCGCAAAGTTACCGCCGCTGCCAATTGCGATTAGGTCGTTTTCTGGTTGCACCACGTCACCGTTGCCGGTGATAATTAGCGAAGCTGTTTCATCAGCAACAGCAAGTAAAGCTTCAAGTTTACGCAGGGCACGATCGCTACGCCAATCTTTAGCCATTTCTACAGCAGCTTTAGTGAGGTTACCTTGGTGCATTTCTAGTTTGCTTTCAAAACGTTCGAAAAGAGTAAAGGCATCAGCAGTGCCGCCAGCAAACCCAGCGATAACTTTGCCATTATAAAGGCGTCGAACTTTTCGGGCATTGCCCTTCATTACTGTGTTACCAAGAGATACTTGGCCGTCACCACCAATAACAACTTTGTCATCACGGCGTACACTTACGATTGTAGTCATGTTATTCCTCATCATCGCGCTGCAAGAGGCAGCGCGTAAAAAACGATTATGAAGAGGTTATATGGGTGAATGGTTTAAATTCAAGTCCAGCCCCAAATTCCGCAGCCGACAATATTAATTCGTTTAAGTTTGTTCTTGTCACTTTCTGCATGACGCTTGGTTTCATAAGGCCCTAAACGCACTTTGTACCAAATACCATTGCTGCCTGTGGTTTTTTTGATTTCTGAAATTAATCCGGCAAAGGCTATTTTAGCTTTTAAGGTTTCAGCTTGCTGATGGGTTCTAAATGAACCACATTGCATGACATAAGGGCCTTTTTGTTCAAGTTCTTTTACTTCAACCTGAATCTCATGCTCTTTAATTTCTTTAATAAATTTAGGTGGCCGCGGTTTAGCTATTTCTACTTGTTTTTCGGGTGTTGGATTTGCTTGCTTTTCAACAAGCTCTGGATCGGCATTGTTTTTAACAAACCAGAGTCCGTATGCAAAACCACCGATTAGTAACAAGGCAATAATGATTAACAAAAACGGGAAGGGTTTTTTAGCCGGCTCTTGTTTAGTGTTTTTTCTATTTTTTGGTTTTTTATTAATATAATCGTGCTGTGCCATGGTGTTATATGTGGCCTTACCTAAATCATGTCTGTAGGGTCTACGTCTAAACTCCAGCGAACTTTTTGTGCAAGTTTGCTAGTGCTGAGATAATCAACCATTTGCGCGAGATACTGATGTAGTATGCGTCGATCTTGCGCTTGAATATGTAATTGAAAACGATACATTCCCGCAATTTTTTCTAAAGGCGCGGGGATCGGTCCGAGCAATTGTATACCAGATACCCCATTGACAGGAACCAAATCCGTTAGAAAGTCGACGACTTGCTTTATGTTATGCCCTTGTGCGCGAACAATTGCCATACTCGTAATGGGTGGCAACTGTGCATCACTTCGCTCAGTGAGTGCAAAGCGGGCAAAATCTTGATAGCCATTATTAACTAAGTCTTGTAATAGCGGGTGCTCAGGAAAGTGCGTTTGTAATAATACTTCACCGGGTTCGCCAGAACGTCCCGCGCGTCCTGCAACTTGTGTTACTAATTGTGCTAAATGCTCAGTAGCCCTAAAGTCACACGAATACAAACCACTATCGACATCTAAAATAAGTACTAAGCTAACATCAGCAAAATGGTGACCTTTTGCCAGCATTTGCGTACCAACTAAAATACGTGCGCCGCCTTGGTTTATTTCATCCAGTGCTTTTTCAAGGCTACCTTTACGCCGAGTTGAATCACGGTCGATACGGCTGATCGGGGTGTCTGCAAATTCACTACTCAAAAACTCTTCTATTTGCTCGGTGCCCTTGCCGTTAGGAAAGATTTGCGTACTACCACAGTCAGGGCATTGATGTGGTACATGATATTGATCGCCACAATGGTGGCAAATCATTTGGCCTATTGCCTTATGAAAAGTCGCACTGGTGCTGCATCGGCTACATTCACTCAACCAACCACATTCATGACAAATCAAAGTAGGAGAAAACCCACGGCGATTTAAAAATACCATCACCTGCTTTCCCCTATTCAGGTGCTGGCGCATTATTGCAAGACTGGCATGCGCAATACCGGCTCTATCAGGCTGACCTTTCATGTCGAGCAGCTTAAACTGATTATCGGTGGCGGTTTGTGCGCGCTCACTTAATGTAAGCAACTGGTATTTGTTATTAATAGCTTTATGCAGTGTTTCTAGTGCTGGCGTGGCGCTACCTAAAATAAGTGGAATTTGATGCTGATAGGCACGATACGCAGCTAAATCACGGGCATGATAGCGTAAAGTGTCTTGTTGTTTAAATGAGGCATCATGCTCCTCATCAACCACAATCATCCCGAGCTTTAAAAATGGCAGAAAAATACTCGAACGGGTACCTATAACAATGGCGCAACTGCCTTTTTCACAAAAGCGCCATGTTTGCAGACGCTCGTTATCGGTTAATGCCGAGTGCCATAACATAATAGGGGTGTCAGGAAAGCGACGTCTAAAACGATTGACCGTTTGAGGCGTTAGCCCGATTTCAGGAACGAGCACTAACGCCTGTTCGCCACGTTTTAATACTTCTTCTAGGCATTGCAGGTAAACTTCGGTTTTTCCGCTGCCAGTGACACCTTCTAGCAAAAAGCTATTAAACCCCGTACTTTGATTAATTGCAGTGCAGGCAATGGCTTGCTCTTTATTTAAACGGGGTTTGCTGCCAACCGTTGGCGAGGTATGTTGCCATTGATTGTCGTGCTCAATGGTTTGAATTATTAGCTCTTTATCTAAAAGGGTATCAATGGTTTTTTTATTAAACCCGAGGGCTTTGAGTTCGGTTAATGATGATTTACCGGATGCTGATAATTGCTTAAGCAAATTAAGCTGTGTTTTAGCTTTTAAAGACGGTAAAAGTGCCCCCTTTTCGCTTAATGTCACCATGTTTATACTGGTTTTATCAGGGCACTCACCTTGGCGCAGTGCACTGGGCAATGCAATATGAATAGTTTCACCGAGTGGATAGCAATAATAACGCGCTGTAAATTTCAGTAGCTCTAAATGCTGCGCAGATAACACCGGTGAGTCGTCAATAACTTCAATAATAGATTTTATTTTGCCTTCGGGGACTGCTGTTTCCGCTTTTAAGCTAAGAATAACCGCTACTTTACGTTGATTACCAAAAGGGACTAACACGCGCATACCAGGCTGTAATTGAGTCAGCGGTACTAATTGCTCATCCACTTTATAATCAAAGGTGCGAGGCAAGGGGACTTTTATTGCAACTTCAGCAAAACGCATAACAACTCAACCAATTAACGTAATGGTTTAATGTACTAAAAATAGCATTAAAAGCCTACCGACAAATCAGTAATGGATAGGTGTTTGCCGACTTTTTAGCAAAAAGGGTAATTAAAGCTTGTGTGCGTGCGGGTTGTTGGATAAAATTCGCGACCAATAAATTTGTTTTAACGACGTATGGTGCCAGACTTCGGGTTTGGAGAGCGATGCGGCCTTAACTAGAGGTTCCTATGAAAGAAGGTATTCACCCTAAGTACGAAGTAATTTCTGCAACTTGTTCATGCGGAAACAAATTCGAAACTCGTTCTACTCTGTGTAAAGACATTCACTTAGACGTATGTTCTGCGTGTCACCCGTTTTACACTGGTAAGCAAAAGATTTTAGACACTGGCGGCCGTGTTGATCGCTTCAACAAGCGCTTCGGTGCACTTAGCAGCAAAAAATAATTTTTTGTTTCTATGTAAAAAAAAGCACCTTAGGGTGCTTTTTTTGTGGCCAAAATTTACTTTCCTACCTGCTTTCTTAGCAATTTTGTATTTATTTTTTTTGCATAACTATTTCCTGTTCTTATTCTGAGTATGCATAAACATTTGCAGACAAAACAGCCAATATTCTCTATATTTTTATTTGTTAAACTTTAAAGATGGTACTCAAATGCAGGTAACGTGAGGTTATTTGTGTTTAAAGTTAAATAAAATTCGGTATTTCACTATTTTAATTTAAGACTAAAAAATACGCTTTATAAAAATAGAACAAGGGCAAAAAGTACCTGTGTTTTTCATTTTTATGACGAATTTATATTTTAAAAATGTCAGGATAATCTAGGGAAGTTGCTGATAAATCACTTAAAATTAACAGTTCTAGCATATAACAGGATAGACCTGATATTGCTTGGAATTTAAAAATAATAAAGGTATCGTAGATTAAAACTACCTCTCACTTTAACTTAAATTGCAGGATATAATCGCGTTATGTCAGATTTTCGTGAACAAGCACTACATTACCATGCCCATCCCGTTCCAGGTAAAATCAGTATTGAGCTGACCAAGCCCGCTGAGACGGTTAAAGACCTCGCGCTCGCATACAGCCCCGGTGTCGCAGAACCTGTTCGTGAAATTGCCGCTGATCCAGCAAATGCCTACAAATATACTGGTAAAGGAAATATGGTTGCGGTTATTACTAACGGCACCGCAATTTTAGGCTTAGGTAATTTAGGTCCACTGGCTTCAAAACCCGTTATGGAAGGTAAAGCGCTACTATTTAAGCGTTTTGCAGGGTTAGACTCTATAGATATTGAAGTTAAGCACCGTACTACCGAAGACTTTATTAACACGGTGGCTAATATTGCCGACACTTTTGGTGGAATTAATTTAGAAGATATTAAAGCGCCCGAGTGTTTTGAAATAGAAAAAGCGCTTATAGAGCGTTGTAGCATTCCTGTTTTTCATGATGATCAGCATGGTACGGCTATTGTAACGGCTGCGGGTATGCTAAACGCGCTGGAAGTACAGGGCAAAGCAATTGAAGATGCAATTATTGTATGTTTAGGTGCCGGCGCTGCAGCTGTTGCCTGTATGGAGCTTTTAATTAAATGTGGCGCGTTGCGTGAACATATTTATATGTTAGATCGCAAAGGAGTTATTCATACGCGTCGTGATGACTTGAATGAATATAAGCAATTATTTGCAAACAATACCGATAAACGTACTTTACAAGATGTAATTGAAGATGCCGATGTGTTTGTGGGTGTATCGGGCCCTAATTTATTAGCCCCTGAAGATTTAAAATTAATGGCTGATAGACCCGTGGTATTTGCTTGTTCAAACCCCGATCCTGAAATCGATCCGCAATTAGCACACGCTGCACGTAACGATTTAATTATGGCTACAGGTCGCTCTGATTATCCGAATCAAGTTAATAACGTATTGTGTTTTCCGTTTATTTTCCGTGGTGCGTTAGATGTACGTGCCAGTGAAATAAACGACGAGATGAAAATTGCTGCTGTAGAAGCAATTCGTAGTATTGCTAAAGAGCCCGTACCGACTGAAGTGCTTACTGCCGCAGGCATCGACAAATTAGAGTTTGGTGCTAAATATATTATACCAAAACCAATGGATCCACGTTTGTTACCACGTATAGCTAAAGCGGTTGCGCAGGCGGCGGTAGACTCTGGCGTTGCACAAATTGATATGCCAGAAAACTACATGGCGTAATTGTTAAGTATAAATTAGCGCAAAAAAAACCTCAGCATTTGCTGAGGTTTTTTTGTATAAAGACCCTTCTAGTCTTCATTTAAAATAGGCACTTCTAGTCCCATTTCTTGCATTATTTTCTTCACTTCTTCAGGTACTTTTTCTGCGTTATCTTTACGCAAATCATCATCATTAGGCAGCGGTTGCCCGGTAAACGCATGCAAAAACGCTTCGCATAAAAGCTCGCTATTTGTTGCATGACGTAAGTTGTTTATTTGACGACGAGTACGTTCATCAGTTAATACTTTTAATACATTTAGCGGGATCGAAACGGTGATCTTCTTTACTTGTTCGGATTTTTTCCCGTGTTCTGCGTATGGGTGAATATATTCACCATTCCATTTAGCCATAAGATGTATCGTTGCCTCAGATTATAAATTGCTCACACAGCATCAAAGCGTGTAAATATGCGTGAAATTCTATCGGTTTAAAAAAGATAGTCAAATACTAGTTATTTAGCTATCTAGACATTTAAATGTTTTGACATCTTAAATTGCATACGCTACCTTTTAGACGTCTAAACATCCAAATTAGTAAAGGTAGCGAAAATGAGTGAAAAAAATAAGGCAACAATTGCTGTTCGTAGTGGAATAGAAGCCGACAAACAGCATGGTGCGGTTGTTCCACCGCTTTATTTATCAACAACTTACTCATTTGCTGACTTTGATACAAAGCGTCAATATGATTATGGCCGCAGTGGTAACCCTAATCGTGACATTTTGGCTGAGGCGCTCACGGAGCTTGAAGGTGGCGCTAAAGGCATTATTACCGCAACAGGCATGGCAGCCGTTCACCTAACAACACAATTACTTAATAGTGACGATACGTTAGTGATCCCTCATGACTGTTATGGGGGCAGCTATCGCTTATTTACTTCGCTAGAAAAGCGCGGCTTATTAAAACTAGAAGTGGTCGATTTTACCAAAAGCGACAGTTTGACACGCATCCTTGCTATTAAACCTAAGCTGATTTGGATTGAAACACCTAGCAATCCTATTTTACGCTTAACAGATATTAAAGCGGTAACTGATACAGCTAAACAGTGTGGTGCACTGGTTGCCGCCGACAACACATTTTTATCGCCAGCATTACAAAACCCGATTAAGTTTGGCGCTGATATTGTGGTGCACTCAACCACAAAATATATCAATGGCCATTCAGACGTTGTTGGTGGCGCGGTTATCGCAGCGACTGCTGAGTTAGGTGAAGAGTTAGCGTGGTGGGCAAATAACATTGGCATCACCGGCGCGCCATTTGATAGCTATTTAACGCTCAGAGGCTTACGTACTTTAAACGTGCGTTTAAGGCAACACCAAGAAAATGCACTCGCCATTGCACAGTATTTAGAACGCTCCCAGTTTGTTGCCCAAGTTTACTACCCAGGTCTTGAATCACACCCTCAACATGCGCTAGCTAAGGCGCAGCAGCTTGGCTTTGGTGCTATGGTTAGCTTTGATATAAAAGGCGATATAAACGATGCTGCAGCGTTTTTAACGCGCTTAAATGAATTTAGCTTAGCGGAATCATTAGGTGGAGTAGAAAGTTTGATTTGTCACCCTGCGACTATGACCCACGCCGGCATGGACGCAACCGCGCGTGCAGAAGCCGGAGTAGGCGACACGCTTATTCGTATCTCGGTGGGTATTGAAGATGTAAATGATTTACTCGCTGACTTAGACAGGGTATTTAATTTGGTGCGCCCAGGGCAAGCCAATCCCGGCCTATCGGCAAAAAGTGGTGCTAGTGAATCATTTGGTTCAGCAAAGTTAAACGCGGCGAATCCGGCGTTATGGTAGTGCATACCAATCTTCAAAATACAAAACATAAATGCGAGTCGGTATTAATATGGTAAATCAGGTTCATAAATTTGGTGGTTCGAGTTTAAGCTCAGCGGATCGCTTTAAAAGTGTCGCAAATATTATTTTAACTCACGCTCAAGCTGGGGATTGTGTGGTGGTATCGGCTGCCGGTAAAACCACCGATACCTTAGTTAAACTGTGGCAAAGCTACCAACAGCAAGACACTCAAGCTATTGCTGATATTGTATTGCTATTGAGCAACCATCAAATAGCTCTAATTGAGCAATTATTAATAGCTAACGCTAAGCACCATGCGCTTGATTTACTTGAAACTGAGCTCAGTATTATTACCAAGCAGGCTAAGCAAGGGACATTAGCTGAAGCTGCGTTATTAGCACATGGTGAATTGTGGTCTGCAAGGTTACTAAGCGCTTACTTAGAACAGCTTAACGTTAGCGCTTGTGCCCATGACGCTAGGCAGTTATTTACGTTAGATACCGGACAGCTGCAGCATGCTAATAATCAGCAGCAGTGCTTAAAAGCCATACAGACGAGTAAAATTAATGTAGTTACGGGGTTTATTGCGGCTGATTTACATGGTGAAACAGTGACCTTAGGGCGAAATGGCAGTGATTACAGTGCCACTTTATTAGCGCGGTATTGCAATGCTAAAAAAGTCTCTATTTGGACTGACACTCAAGGTGTTTTTAGTACTGATCCGCGTAAGGTTGCTAATGCGGTTAAGTATGCGCGAGTGTGCCGTGATCAAGCGAATTTATTAGCGAGGTTAGGTAATCCAGTATTACACGCTAAAACATTATCGCCATTAAAAGATACCGATATAGAATTAGTTGTTCGCAGTAGTTACGATCCTCAAGGCAGTCATACCGAAATAGTTAAACTAGGAATGAGTAAACAAAAACGCTTTTTAACCACAGTAAATAATGTGGATTTACTCATTGTTGATGATCTGAGTGAAGGCGAAGTAGCACATGTTAGCCAACTTATTCAGCATAGTTTGCATCACTTTGAACACGAAGGCGAAATCTACTTACTAGTCCCTGCGTCAGCGACACATCAGGTGGCTAATTATTTTGCTGGCCGCGCCAATATTAGTGAGTCAAACTTAAATGGGGTGGCGATTATTGCACCTGATCAAGAGGTAGCGCCGCTTGGTAAGCAAAGTGAAGCCTTATTACAAACACAATCTATCCAGCCTCGGTTTACCCATTACGGTGAGGGATATACGTTACTATTAACCGATCAAGTACTTGAAAGTGATGTGCTGAGCCTATTACATGACAAGCTCATTAATAAAGCACAAGAAATAGCTTTAATTATTGCAGGACTTGGTAATGTAGGTGCTGAGTTTATGCGCCAATTACCTGCTCAACTAGCACGCTTATCAACTGATTTTAACGTCAAGTTAGTAGCGCTTTTACGCTCAGAGCAGATGCTGGTGAATGCTAATGGATTAGACTGTGAAAGCTGGCAACTTCAATGGGAAAACCATGCAAGCTCCTATAAACAAGCCGATTTATTGTCATACATAGATACTCTTGAGTATGAACATAAAATAGTGATCGACATTACCGCCAGTGAACATTTTAGTCAGCTTTATAGTAAGTTAGTTGAATTAAACTGCCATCTAATTAGTGCTAATAAATACGCGGGAACCGCATCGCTTTCGTGGTATCAAACACTACGTGAAAGCCTTGCTCAACGTGGCTTACATTGGCGTTATAATGCAAGTGTAGGGGCCGGACTACCGATTAATTTTGCCTTGGCTGATTTACAAAATAGTGGCGATAAAATAACGCGAATAGAAGGCGTGTTTTCAGGCACGCTGTCATGGTTATGCAGTATGTATGATGGCAGTAAAGCGTTTTCAGATTTAGTTCTAGAAGCGCAAGCTTTGGGGTTCACAGAGCCGGATCCTCGAGAAGACTTATCTGGACGAGATATGCAACGTAAGTTGCTTATTTTAGCGCGTGAATTAGGTATTGAATTGGAACTTGATGACATTTCTTTATCCGCTTTGATGCCCGATGAGTTAAGTGCTGGCAGCTGGAATAACTTTATTGATAATAAGGATCGTTTAGATGCATTTATTGAGCAGCATGCGCAAGCGGCTCAGCAACAAAATGCTGCACTGTGCTACACCGGGTTATTAGAGTTTGAAAACAACACGTTAAACGCTAAGGTAGGGATTACCTATGTACCAAAAAGCGAAGCGGTTGCGAATTTGACCCCTGGCGATAATATTTTTGTGATTAATACCCAGTGGTATAAGCAAAACGCATTAGTGATACAAGGCCCCGGAGCGGGTAAAGAAGTGACTGCTGCTGGCGTTCACTCTGACTTATACTGGTTGGTACAAAATATTAGTTAGACCATCAAAAAGGCCGCTAATTTGCGGCCTTTTTACTGTTCGCTATATTTAAAATAGCTCTTCTTCAGTTTTAGTGTTTTCTTCAAATATATCATTTGGTTGTGATAACACATACTTGGTAGGAGCGGTGCCTTTTTCAAAGTATTCAAAACGGCTGGTGTAATCGTTTTTATGACTTAATAATCCGGTTTCTAAATCAATACGAATAGAAACTAAGCCTTCAGGTGGTTCGATGGGCGCAGCAGGTTTGCCATCCAGTGCGGCGCGCATAAAATCAACCCATGCAGGCTGAGCTGTTTTTGCGCCTGACTCAGCACCTGATATTTGACCACTTCCTAAGTTGTTATTGTAGGTTGAGCGTCCCAGCGTATTACCTGGGTTATCAAAGCCAACCCAAACTGATGTCATCACATCGCGGTTAAAGCCACTAAACCAAGTATCTACAGAATCATTAGTCGTGCCTGTTTTACCAGAAAGATCGCGACGTTTTAGCGCTTGTGCACGCCAGCCTGTTCCACTCCAACCGGTTTTATGTGACCAGCTACCGCCACCCCAAATAGCACTATTCATTGCGCTGGCAATTAAAAATGCATTTTGTTTAGAGATGATCTGCGGCGCACAATTTGGTGCTACTTGCTCACCTAGCATTAGCGAGCTAGGTGTTGTCGTTTCATCATCACAAATAATGGTGGGATTGGTTTTAAATAACGTATTACCCATTGCATCTTGGATTTGTGAAATAAAGTACGGCTCAATTAGGTGACCGCCATTAGCAAAAGCACTCATCCCGCGTGCTAATTCAAGCGGCGTAATGGATGCACTGCCTAATGCCAGTGACTCACTACGATTTATATCTTTATCGTCAAAACCAAATTTTAATAAATGATCGGCTGTTCTTTGCAGTCCAACGCCCCTTAATAAGCGTACGGAAATTACATTCTTAGATTGGGCTAAAGCACGACGAATGCGAATTGGACCATTATAAATAGCTGGGCTGTTTTTTGGTCGCCATGCAACGCCTTGGCTCTTATCCCATTGATTTATAGGAGCATCATTTAAAATTGACGCTAGTGTGTAGCCTTTTTCAAGCGCAGCTGAATATATAAACGGCTTAATATTTGAGCCTACTTGGCGTTTAGCTTGTACAGCTCGGTTATATTGGCTTTGTTCAAAACTATATCCACCAACAATGGCTTTTATGCGCCCGTCTTGTGGGTCTAAAGAAACAATGGCGCTCGCCGCTTCAGGTATTTGACTTAAAATATAGCTATTATCGTCATTTTTGCGAAGCCATATTTGCATGCCTGGAGTTAATATATCGCTTGCTGTTTCAGGCGCAAAGCTTTGGCGATAGCGTGTAATAAACTTACGTGCCCATTTTAGGTTATCCCAAGTAAGGGTTGTGCGCTCGCCGCTTTTAAGTATAACTTCAGCGCTTTTATCGCTCACGCTTAACACCGCAGCCGTTTTTAAAGGGCCAAATTCATTAACAGTTTTTAAAGTGTTTAATAATTTCGACTGCGTTAATGGCGGCTCTGTTTGCGGATCCCACAATATGGCTTCAGGGCCTCTAAAACCATGGCGCATATCGTAGGCATGTAGGTTATTAACTAGAGCTGTTTGTGCTGCTTTTTGAACATCTGATTCAACAGAGGTATACACTTTAAACCCTGAGTTATAGGCTTTATCTATACCGTAGCGTGACACCATTTCTGCTCGTACCATTTCTGAAATGTACGGCGCATATAAGTCAATTTCAGCTCCATGAAAATACGCGGTAATTGGTTGGTTAGTGGCTTCGTTATACTGCGCTCTTGAAATATACTTCTCTTCAAGCATTCTTCCTAACACCACATTTCTTCTTGCTTTAGCACGTTCTGGATTACGAATAGGATTAAGTGCCGAAGGAGCTTTTGGTAAACCAGCAATCATTGCCATTTGCGCAAGAGTTAACTCTTTTAGTTCTTTACCATAATAAACTTGCGCCGCAGCACCAATACCAAAGGCACGATTTCCTAATTCTATTTTATTTAGGTAAAGCTCAAATATTTCATCTTTTGAGAGGAGGTTTTCGATATGAATGGCAATAAATATTTCTTTTACTTTACGAATGTAGGCTTTTTCTCGTGTTAAAAAGAAGTTACGAGCTAATTGCATGGTAATAGTACTGGCACCTTGCTTTTTCTCACCAGTAGAAATAAGTACTAGCGCTGAGCGCACAATACCAATTGGATCAATACCGATATGATCGTAAAAGCGGTTATCTTCAGTTGCCAAAAAAGCCTGCAATAAAGGCTGGGGAATTTGGTCTATAGTTACAGGGATCCGTCTTTTTTCACCAAATTGGTTGATTAAAAGCCCATCTTTAGTAAATACTTGCATAGGCGTTTGTAATTGCACGTTTTTTAAAACTTGCACGCTGGGAATATCGGATTTAACGTAGTAATAAAGGCTGAGCAATGTAATTAGTGCAAGTAATGCACAAATGATCAAAAATTGTAAAGTTCTTTTTAATAAAATCACTGATATTTCCCTAAACGGACTCCCAATTACAGGTTGAGACTGCTAGTATATATTGATTAAAAATTGAATAATATTTTTTAAGATATAAATTATAACTTGTTTATTATTAAAACAAAGGCAAAGTTGCAAACATGCTAAGTCAACTAATAAAAAAACCATCACCAATGATGGTAGGTATTGATATTGGATCGCACTCTATCAAGGCCGTACTTTTAAGTGAAACAGAAACTGGGCTTCGACTAGAAGCACTTGCAATTGAACCTATGCCAAAAGGCGCTATGAGTGAGCGTAATATTCAAGATATTGAAGCAATTGGTAATGTGATAATCAAGTTAAAACGAAAGCTACCAAAGTCGCTAAAATTCGCGTCTGTTGCCGTCTCTGGGCAAACAGTGATTACCAAAGTTATTTTCATGGATGTTTCCTTAAGCGACGCTGAATTAGAGTCGCAGATTGAAATTGAAGCCGACAGCTTAATTCCTTACCCACTAGATGAAGTGAGTCTTGATTTTGAAAAGCTCTCTACAAATAGTGCTGACCCGAGCAAAATAAATGTACTGCTCTCTGCCGCTAGAACCGAAAGCGTTGAAGCCAGAGTCGGTGCGTTAAGTGCTGCGAATTTAACCGCAAAAGTAGTGGACGTTGAAAGCTATGCGCTAAGTCGCGCTATGGATGTTTACTACCAACAGTTACCATCAGATGCATATGACAAAACGGTTGCAGTGGTTGATATTGGTGCTGTACTCACCTTGGTGAGTGTAGTGCAATCTGGTGAGACAATTTATACCCGTGACCAAGTATTTGGTGGCGACCAATACACAAATAGTATCGTTGCTTACTACAACAAAGGCTTTGATGAAGCTGAAATTGGCAAAACAACCGGTGATTTACCTCCAAACTATACATTTGAAGTGTTAGCACCTTTTCAAACATCGTTACTCCAGCAGGTTCGTCGTGCTGTTCAAATGTTTTTAACCACCACAGGTAAAGAACAATTGGACTATATTGTATTGACGGGCGGCTCAGCGATGATTAAAGGCATTGATAGATTGCTGATTGAAGAATTAGGAATACACACAGTTGTTGTTGAACCATTTGATAAGATGGAAATATCCCCTAGAGTTGATCGTAATATAATACAGCGCCACCGCACTCAATTTGCAATTGCGACTGGCCTGGCGTTGAGGAGCTTTTCATCATGCCACATATAAATTTATTACCTTGGCGTGAGCTACAGCGTGAGCAGTCTAAAAAGAAATTTATAACACTTCTTATGGCTGTGGTTATCGTCTGTTTTGCTGGTATGTATATGCTGAGTGTGTTTTATGGTGCTCTAAAAGAAGGGCAAACGTTAAAAAATAATTATCTTAGTTCAGAAATTACAACGCTCGACAATAAAATTCGCGACATACGTGATCTAGACAAGAAAAAAGAAAACTTACAACAACGTATGCGTTTAATTGAAGAGTTACAAAGTAGCCGTAATTTAGGCACCCAAATAATGGATGAAGTGGCAAAAATAGTGCCTGCAGGGGTTTATTTAACCAAGCTGGAGCGCAAAGGTAATCAAATTCATGTGTTAGGCAAAAGTGAGTCTAATAATCGTTTATCTACTATGCTCAGACAGGTACAAAGCTCTTACTTATTAGAGCGCCCGACTATGCAAGGTATTGTTGCCGGCGATCAATCTTCACGTTTACTCAGCGATTTTAATATGGAGTTTTACGTAAAACCATTTGGCAAAATAGGTGAGGTACGTAATGAACCTTGATTTTAAATCGTTTACAGAAATCGATTGGAATGAAATCGAGCTCGATAACATCGGTGAGTGGCCCGTTATTGTAAAAGCAATATGCGGAACTTTTGTAGCTTGTTTGGTGTTGTTTTTTAGCTACAGCTTATTAGTGTCGGATGAAATAGACAGCTACCACAATGCCGTTGCTAAGGAAATTGAGTTACGCACAACCTACCGAACTAAATATGCAGTTGCCAGTAAGCTTGATATTTATCGTGAGCAAATGGTTGAGATGGAAGATAAATTCTCTCAATTATTAAAACGCCTACCTACTTCAAATGAGACGCCAGGATTATTGGACGACCTTTCTTATGTGGGTACAACCAGCGGGTTAACATTTTTAAAAATTGGTTGGTTGCCAGAAGTTGAAAAAGAGTTTTATACCGAGTTGCCAATTAAAATTGAAGTGGTAGGTACTTATCATGAGTTTGGCGAATTTGTAGGGAAAGTGGCTCAACTACCAAGAATTGTCAGTTTACATGACTTTTCTATTTTATCATCTGGCGAAAAGCAGCTAACATTCAGTGTAGTAGCAAAAACTTACCGTTATGAAGAGGGGGTGAGATGATGAAGCAGCTTCTCTTTTTAACCACTGCGATGTTTTTGCTCAGTGGCTGTAACGAGGATACATCGGAGCAAAAAGAATTTATTGATCAGGTTAAGGCAAATACCACGGCACGTATTGAAAAAATACCTGAGCTAGTTAAGTTTGAGCACTTTGAGTATAACGCCAAAGACTTACGTAGCCCTTTTGTAGCGCCAGAACCAGAAATTATTCAAAACAAGCTAACACAAGTTAAAAACTGTCTTCACCCAGATCCAGAGCGTGTTCGTCAGCCACTGGAGAAGTACCCATTAGATAATTTAGCAATGAGGGGCACAATAGGATCGAACGGCAAAACATGGGCGCTCATTACAGCTGCTGATGACACCTTGCACCGAGTAACAATAGGAAGCTATTTAGGCACCTATGACGGAAAAGTAAGCAGTGTTAATAGTGACTATATTGAATTAGTAGAATTAATCCCTGATGGGTCAGGTTGTTGGAAAGAACGTTTGACCAAATTAGAAATGTTAGAGGCGGCAACCAATGGCGCAAATTAATAAGAAAAAAGGTATACCCTATATGCACAAAGGTGAGTGTTCGCATCATCGTATTTTATCTGCTTTATTGTTTGTTTTTTTACTACTAATGACAAAAGCCGTCAGTGCAGCCCCTTTACTCTATGACGTTCGATATAATCCATTGCTTAAAGGTGAAACCGAATTACAGCTAGTTTTTGATGAAGAGTTGCAGCAGCAACCAGCAGTACAAGTTTTTAATAGCCCTGCAAGAATAGAGCTACTATTCGATGGGGTAGAATTAGATGAAGGGTTGACGAATATCGCTATCAACCAAGCTGGTATCAGTAACATCACGAGTATGATGACCAGTGCGGGTTTAAAAGTGACCATTAACTTGGACCGATTAAAAATTTATGAGACTGAAGTAAACAATAATTTAGTTTCTATTAGAATTTCTGATAACCCACTCACAGAGCAAATTTTAACAACCAGCGAAGATAAGCCTGCTTACACGTCTAATTATATTAACGGTATTCAAGCAATTGACTTTCGACGTGGAGAAAAAGGTGAGGCGAAAGTACTTGTTTATCTACAAGATACTCAGGCAGCTGTAGAGGTTCATGAAAGCGGTGGAAAAATCATTGCCGAGTTTCATCATACCGATATTTTAGATGATTTATTGTATGAATTAGATGTACTCGATTTTGGCACTGTGGTGAGCAGTATTGAAACGTTTAAAGAAGATAACCTTACACGTTTAGTGATTGAACCAAACACTGCTTTTGCCTATACCTATCAGCAAATTGAGAATATTTTTACCTTAACGGTTGAGAAAGATGAAACGCAAAATGCCTACTTAGATGGTGGTAAAGAGTACTTGGGTCGTCCTATGACGCTTAATTTTCAAGATATCTCTGTTCGTGCTGTATTACAGATTATTGCCGGTTACAATGATTTTAACTTGGTAACAAGCGACTCAGTGACAGGCAATATTACTCTTCGCCTTGATGGGGTTCCGTGGGATCAGGCGTTAGATGTCGTGCTTAGAATAAAAGGCTTAGACAAACGCATGGACGGTTCTATTTTAATGGTTGCACCATCTGAAGAGCTGGCTGCCCGTGAAGCAAAAGAGTTAAAAGCTAAACAGCAAGTTGAGGATTTAGAGCCACTTTACAGTGAATACATCCGCTTAAATTATGCAAAAGCAGAAGATTTTGCCGACTTATTAAAAACAGATACCAACAGTATTATTACAGCCAGAGGGAGCGTGTCTGTTGATCAACGTACTAATACGTTATTAATGAAAGACACTGCAAAAAGTATTGAAAGTGTTCGTCGTATGGTCGAAACTTTAGATATACCGGTTAAACAAGTGGTTATTGAAGCGCGTATGGTAACCGTACGTGACAACGTAACTGAAGACTTGGGGGTTCGTTGGGGGTTTAGTGATCAGCAAGGCTCAGACGGTGTTTCTGGCACATTAGAAGGAGCTGAAACGATTTCTAATGGTAATATTCCTAGCCTTTCTGATCGACTTAACGTTAATTTACCTGTGGCGAATCCATCGGCAAGTATAGGTATGCACATTGCTAAATTGGCTAACGGAACATTAATTGATTTAGAATTAACCGCCCTTGAAGAAGAAAACAAAGGTGAAATCATTGCAAGCCCACGCATTACTGCTGCTAATCAGCAAAAAGCGCGTATTGAACAAGGTACTGAGATCCCGTATGTGGAGTCAGCTTCAAGTGGTGCAACAACCGTAAGTTTTAAAAAGGCGGTACTAAGCCTAGAGGTGACACCTCATATCACACCCGATAACAAAGTTATTTTAAATTTAATCATTACTCAAGATACCCGAGGGGATACGGTTCAAACAGGTACAGGCCCAGCGGTTGCCATCGATACGCAACAAATTGAGACTCAAGTACTCGTTGAGAATGGACAAACGGTAGTGTTGGGTGGTATTTTCCAACAGCAAATTATTAATTCGACCAAAAAAGTACCTTTATTGGGCGACCTTCCTTACGTAGGAAGACTATTTAAAAGCACAAGCGAGTTCAATGAAAAGCGCGAACTGCTGATTTTTGTCACACCTAAAATCCAAATAGACTAAATATTTAAGCTTATCTAGGTTGAATACCAGCCTAGATAGTATGGGTATGTAATTTAGTTATCGTGGTGTGAACACTCCCTATAAATGTACAATAAGACAGTATATAATTTTGATCATGTACTGTACTGCGGATGTATTTAAGGCTGCGTTTATGTTGTGTGTAATTCAGGCTCTTGTAAAGTTACCATGCAAAAGCTTTCATGAAGCAACAATGTAGTAACCTTAATTGCATAAATTTTAACCCTAGAAGATAAACTTGCCTATAATAAGGTGCTTTTTTGTTAACCAGTGGGTAATTATTTAGTTTAATTGCTCGTTATATGGCTTTTTATCCTAATTGACTTGAAATACCCGACCGATTACTGAGATAATCCCTTTCTTAATTTTGGGGCCAGGTCGTTAGGCGGGGTTTTATTTCAAATTTTAGAGTTCGTTTGTACTAAAAGATATGGCTGAGAAACGTAATATATTTCTAGTTGGCCCCATGGGGGCTGGCAAAAGCACGATTGGTCGTCACATCGCTGACCAATTACACCTTGAATTTGTTGATTCTGATCAAGAAATCGAACGTCGCACGGGCGCAGATATTGCCTGGGTATTCGATCTTGAAGGTGAAGAAGGCTTTAGACTTCGTGAAGAATCTGTTATTGGTGACTTAACCGAAATGCAAGGTATTGTACTTGCAACCGGTGGTGGCTCAGTAATGAGTAAAGAAGTTCGAAACAAGCTTTCGGCTCGCGGTATTGTTGTATACTTAGAGACACCGATTGAAAAGCAAGTTGCACGTACGCAACGCGACAAGCGTCGCCCATTACTGCAAACAGAAGAAGCACCTCGTGATGTACTTGAGCGCTTAGCAGAAGAGCGTGAACCATTATATAAAGAAGTAGCTGATTTTGTTGTACGCACTGATGAGCAGAGCGCGAAAGTTGTTGCTAACCAAATCATCGAGAAATTGGATTTTTAAAAGCCAGTATTAAAAAGGACTAACCCAGCATGCTTGAATTAACTGTTAATTTAGACGAGCGAAGTTATCCTATTTATATTGGCCAATCTGCACTTCAAGATACAGGCCGTCTAATCCATCACATTGGTGATTGTCGGCCTATCATCATTACTAATGAAACGATTGCACCGCTGTACCTTCAACAGTTGCTTGATTCATTAGCACAGCTAAACCCACTGCATTTTATTATTCCAGATGGTGAGCAATATAAATCACTCACTTGGTTTGAAAAAATTTCGGCATTCCTACTTGAGAATAATTGCGGCCGTGACACCTGCTTAATTGCATTAGGTGGTGGCGTTGTAGGTGATTTAACTGGATTTGTTGCTGCTTGTTATCAGCGTGGCGTCCCTTTTATCCAAATACCAACCACTTTATTATCTCAAGTTGATTCTTCAGTTGGCGGCAAAACAGCGGTTAATCACCCGCTAGGTAAAAATATGATTGGGGCTTTTTATCAACCCCAAGCTGTATTTATTGACACACGTTCGTTGCATACCTTACCAACACGCGAGTTTGCTGCAGGCATGGCTGAAGTTATTAAGTATGGCTTGATTTACGATACTGAACTGTTTGCTTATCTAGAGCATAACATCGCTAAATTACAACAATTAGACGAGACGTGTTTACAGCACATCATCTTCAGATGCTGTGAAATTAAAGCGCTCATTGTTGCACAAGATGAAAAAGAGCAGGGTCTTCGTGCGTTGTTAAATTTAGGGCACACGTTTGCGCATGCTATTGAAGCACAAATGGGTTACGGTGTTTGGTTACATGGAGAAGCAGTCGCAACAGGTATGGTGCTTGCTGCAAAGCTTGCTTATACTCGCCAAGATTTAACACGAGAAGATGTAGAGCGTATTGCTGCATTAATAGCGCAATATAGCTTACCAATCGAGATACCTAGCGATATGACCAGTGAGCACTTTTTACTGCATATGCGAAAAGATAAAAAGAATAAAAAAGGGACTATCCGATTCATTTTACCCACCGAATTTGGTCAATGTGCATTAGTTGATGATGTGTCTGATGATCAAGTCAGAGCATTGATCGAGCAATAAATGCAGTCACAAATTTTACCGAGCCGTGCGGCTTTGGTGGATAGAATCGCATTGCAATTTGAATATGGTCAAAACCTAATTGTTTTGTTGGGCACTTCTGGTTTAGGTAAAAGCTATTTGCTTGAAACCTTCATCACTGATAAATATAACGATTTTAATAAAGCGTTTGTGCAAGTTGGCGCTCAAATGACTGATGTGCAATTGATGACTCAATTATTAGAGCAAAGCTTTAATGCCCCTTTAATTGATCACAACCTGAGCTTATCACAAAACTATTATCAATTAGCGAAGCAACAACAATGCGGCGCGTGTTTATGGGTTATCGATGGCGGCAGGCACCTATCTGAAGAACTAATTGCAGAGCTCGAGCTGTTATCAAAAAGTGCGCCCAATGTGCTTTACATTATGATTGCATCGCAATCTAAATTGCCGTTTAAAGAGGTAGTTAATATTCATTTAGAGCCATTAAACTTGGTTGAAAGTAAGCAGCTAATGGGATGGTACTTCACGGCGCTACCTTATGATGAAGACCCTGTATTTAAAACCTTTTTAGTTGAAGCCCAAGGTAACCCAAGTCTTTTATTAGCCTGGCAGCCTAGCGAACAAGTTGCTGATATTATCGTAAAAGACAAAGTATCTTGGCGCTTACAGTTGCTCACACTATTACTCATAATTATGTTATTGATTATTGGCGTCGTATACAAAGCTGATATGACCCAATGGTGGAAAAATGCTAATAGTCAAAGCGATGAGCAAGTCCTCACAACCGCTATTACAACCGAGCAAGCTATTCAAAATAAACAACAACCGGTTAAATCATCAACCCTGTTTACTTCGCCACAGCCTATAACTAAAGAGCCAACTACAGATGAGAGTGCCCACAATGACGTGCCAGCAATTGTAGGAAGTTTAACGGAGCCATCGACTTTAACTGAACAAGAAAAGCCAGCACCGCCGCCGGTTGAAGAAGCCATTAGCGTACCTGAGGTGGTAAAGCAGCAAAGCCAAATAGTAAAAATACCCAGTAACTGGTACCTAGAACAACCTGAAGATAATTTTGTTATTCAGCTATTAGCCGTAACTCAGCAGCAGGTAGGCAATGAGTTTATTGCTGAACATAAGCTAGAAAGTATTACCAATACATATCAAACTAAGCGAAATGGTAAAATATGGTGGGTGGTAACAACAGGCAGTTTTGCTAACTTAAATGAGGCAAAACAAGCACTGCAAGCACTCCCCGCTGGAGTAAGAAAAAATAAACCTTTCTATAAAAAAATTAGCAAAATAAAACAAGAAATTGCACGAGTTGATCAGTAAACTCAGTGACTTTAGTGTAAAATCGCGCAACACCGAATTGAAGTAAAGAGCCAATGCAGCAAAAGAGTAGAGCCTTCCTTAAATGGGCTGGCGGAAAATACAGCCTCGTTGAAGATATTAACGCGCGACTAAATCAAGCAAGTAAACATGCAGATACCTTGGTTGAACCTTTTGTTGGTGCGGGCTCAGTGTTTTTAAATAGTAATTTTAAACACTACGTACTTAACGATATAAATGCTGATTTAATCAATTTATATAAAGAGCTTAAACGTTCGCCGGATGAGTTTATTAGCGATGCAAAAAAACTATTTGTTGATTTAAATAACCATCCAGATGCGTATTACGATTATCGTGTGCAGTTTAACCAAAGCAGCGATGTGTATGAGCGAGCTATTTTATTTTTATATATGAACCGCCATGGTTATAACGGATTATGTCGCTATAACTTAAAGGGCATTTTTAATGTGCCTTTTGGTAAATATAAAAAGCCTTATTTTCCTGAAAAAGAAATGTACTTTTTTGCCAACAAAGCACAAAAAGCAACATTTACCTGCTTAGGCTACGATGATGTATTTAAACTGGTCCCTAAAAATGCGGTGATATACTGCGATCCGCCCTATGTGCCATTAAGTAAAACCGCATCGTTTACCTCTTACGCTAAAGGCGGATTTAACTTAGATGATCAGGCTAATTTAGCTAACTTGGCTGAGCAAGCGGCATTTGAGAATAACACGCCAGTCCTTATTTCAAACCACGATACCGTGTGGACACGCAAAATTTACAGTCAAGCATCACTGGATAAAATTCAGGTTAAACGTACGATTAGTCCAAAGGGCGGTTCACGAAATAAAGTGGATGAGCTAATGGCTATGTATTTAGCACCGAAGTCACGGTTGCATAAATAGCCAGTACAAATAATACAAACAGTACTACGGCAATAGCTATTAGCGTAATTGGAGAGTGGTGCTTAAAGTCTGTTTTGCGCTTATCTTCAGATTGAACACCAAAAAATGCAGCCAGTACGCTTTGTAACGCGCTAAAAAAGTGCTGCATTTAATTAAAATAATGGCTTGATTGAAGAGGGCTTGTGTTTGTCATCAGTACCCGTTAACAACTCTAGCAAGTCTAAGTAATGAAACTGAGCGCTACGGCTATCACCTGTTAACCAAGAGGCCCAAGACGAATCCTCTTCAATTTGAATGCAACGGGTTGCGCTATTATTAATAGCGTTGGTTTGCTCTTTATGAAGACAAATGTTGGCTGAGCCTAAATCTTGCTCAGTATTTGAGCAAAGCGATGTTGCTCCAATAATAACACTTACCGACGTGATTAATAATCCAATTTTAAAAGCACGCATAATATAAACCTAATAATTTAGTTCTTTGCCCAGCATAACAAAAACTGCTTAAATAATACACTTTATTTTTGTTATTGTTTATTTGTATTGTGTTTTAAATACTGAGTGGCCCCCGCTTAAAAACTGATTCTTTTTTTAATTATGAAGCCTACATCCTCAGCAGGTTATTCTTTTTCATGAATAGCCACAATAAGGCTTTAACATTACTTATTTGACGCTATTTTTAAAGGTGCTACTTGGGTAACTTCGCTAATTAAGTTACATTAACGGCATAAATTATTCATTAACGGATTAGCGATGCTCAACTGTAAACAAAAATACTTAATAGCGCCCTCAATATTATCTGCAGACTTTGCACGATTAGGCGAAGATGTCGACAAAGTGTTAGCCGCAGGTGCTGATGTCGTTCATTTTGATGTAATGGATAACCATTATGTACCTAACTTAACGATTGGCCCAATGGTATGTAAAGCACTTCGCGACTACGGGATTAAAGCCCCGATTGATGTGCATTTAATGGTAAAACCGGTAGATAGTTTAATCCCACAATTTGCCGAGGCGGGTGCATCAATTATTACCTTCCATCCAGAGGCGAGCGAGCATATTGACCGTACTTTGCAATTGATAAAAGATGAAGGTTGCCAAGCAGGCTTAGTGTTCAACCCTGCAACGAGTTTAAGTTACCTCGATCACGTAATGGATAAAGTAGATGTGATCTTATTAATGTCAGTAAATCCTGGGTTTGGTGGGCAAAGTTTTATTCCACAAACACTCGAGAAACTGCGAGAGGCAAAACAACGCATTGTTGAATCTGGACGTGATATTCGTTTAGAAGTAGATGGTGGTATTAAAGTAGATAACATAGCCGCGGCGGCTGAAGCGGGTGCCGATATGTTTGTTGCAGGCTCAGCTATTTTTAATCAGGCTGATTATAAAACAGTGATTGATGAGATGCGTCAGCAATTAGAAAGTGTTAAATAATGAAATATGATGCAGCGTTTTTTGACTTAGACGGCACCCTAGTTGATAGCGTGTACGACTTGTATATGGCTTTAAATTTAACACTTAGCGATTTAGCGTTTCCAATTGTCAGTCAGCGATTAGTTGAAAGTTGGGTAGGTAATGGCATTGAGGTGTTAGTGAAACGAGCCCTTTGCGGCGATATGCAAATTAGTGAGCATCTCGATGAGGCTTTAAGCGAACGAGCTATCAATCTGTTTTATCAACATTACAGTGAGCAGGTCGGTGAATACAGTGTGTTATATCAGCATGTTGAAACTGGTCTTGCTGCTCTCAGTGGTATGCCTAAAGCACTTATTACTAATAAAGCACGCCGCTTTACTGAAATGCTTTTAGATAAGCTCGCTATTCGCAGTCATTTTGAAGTGATTGTTTGCGGTGACGACATGGCAAAAAAACCGTCACCTGAGCCGCTATTATTTGCTTGCGATGCATTAAATATAACGCCTGATAAAGCGATTATGATTGGTGATTCAAAGAGTGACATACTCGCAGCGCAAGCCGCAAACATTGACGTGATAGCGCTTACTTATGGGTATCATCAGGGAGAGCAGTTAGCGGATTATAATCCGCAGTACCTATGCGATAACTTCTTAGCTATAATACCGACACTAACACAGCGTTAAGCATTTTTAATTAAGTAAAAATAAAGGAAAATCATGAGTAAACCAGTAGTATTAAGTGGCATGCAGCCAACCGGTGGTATGACAATAGGCAACTATGTTGGCGCTATTAACCAGTGGGTTAAGCTACAGGAAGAATATGATAGCTACTTTATGCTTGCAGACTTGCATGCAATTACCGTACGCCAAGACCCTGAATTATTGCGTGCTCGTGTACTCGATGGCGTTGCGTTATATACGGCATGCGGTATTAACCCAGAAAAAGCGGCGTTATTTGTACAATCTCAGGTACCTGAGCATGCGCAACTTGGCTGGGTATTAAACTGTTATGCGCAAATGGGTGAGCTTAATCGCATGACCCAGTTTAAAGATAAGTCGGCAACGCATGCTAATAATATTAATGTGGGGTTATTTGCTTATCCGGCTTTGCAAGCGGCTGATATTTTACTGTACCAAGCAGACAAAGTACCTGTAGGTGAAGATCAAAAACAGCACCTTGAACTAACGCGTGATATTGCAACTCGCTTTAATAATGTTTACGGCGATATTTTTACGCTGCCAGAACCGTATATTCCAGAATTTGGTGCGCGAGTCATGAGCCTGCAAGATCCACTGAAGAAAATGTCTAAGTCAGATGAAAATCCAAATGGCTTTATTATGATGTTAGACGAGCCGAAAAAGATTGAGAAAAAGCTTAAAAAAGCAGTTACCGATTCTGACGAGCAAGCGCGTATTTACTTTGATCGCAAAGAAAAGCCAGGTGTATCTAATTTACTTACGCTACTAAGTGTGGCAACTAAGCGCTCAATTGAAGAGTTAGTCCCTGAATACGAAGACAAAATGTATGGCCATTTGAAAAAAGACACCGCAGCAGCTGTTGTCAGCATGATTGAGCCAATTCAAACACGTTTTAAAGAAATTCGTGAAGATCAAACACTTCTTAATGACATCATGAGAACAGGGGCTGAAAAAGCAAGCGCGCGTGCAGAAACTACATTAAAAGCAGTTTATGATGCGGTTGGGTTTATTCCACGCCCATAAGCGCGTTTATTTGCAGATACAAAAATGCCGCTAATTTAGCGGCATTTTTTATATCACGCTGATTAACATTAAAAAGCCAAATATAAATAGAAGTGACATTGCTTGCTTGTCTGTTTTATCCATCAATCGGCCTTAGCAGTTGTTTTGGAAGTTGTATTGTTAATATCAACTAAAGATACTTGGTAGCCTTTATTCTCAAGTAATGTCAGTAAGCTATCTTCTCCGGCGAGGTGTCCTGCGCCCACAAGTACAAATTCACTTTTATCGTTTTTAAACATTTGTTCTAGTTTAACTAGCCAGTTATTGTTTCTATCGGTCATTAATTGTTTATAAGTTGCAGGATCATTTTTTTGCATCGGTTCAAGTGCTACTGTATAGAGCGATTGTGTATCACCCTCACGCCAAGCTGAGAGTAATTTTTTAAACATCACACCGTAATTGTCAAACCCAGCTAAATTATTTTTGATAAAGTCATTTTCGTTATGTTCACCCATAGTCTTAAATAACTCTAACTGAAATGCCATCGTCTCTAAGTATTGTTGTTCTTTATTATCTAATGTCGCTTTTTTAGTAAAGTAAGCGTCAACGCCTTCACCCATTAAATTTTGTTTTTGCAACTCCATCGACATCAGCACAATACTAACCATTGCTGGGCGAAAGTTATCTAATTTATTCAGATTTGCACCAAATTCAGCCAGCTTGTTTTCTAATGCGAGCTTTACCTCTGGAGTTAGCTTTTGGCTCAATGTTTCATTATTTTTATAGGATAGTGCGCTCAACATTTTCATTTGTGCTTGTGCATCGCTAGGATCAGGTATTGGTGCTTCTAATACAATAGTATCTGCTTGTTTATAGGCGTGGTTAAACTCCACTGGTAGAGGCATTTCTGATTTCGGTAAAATGTGTACTGTGCCGCCAATAAATAATGAGTCATTTCCTTTGCTTACCTGCCACACTGAGCTTTGTGCTTGCACAGTCGTTGCTAATAAACAGCTGCTCAATAATACAGTTGCTGAAAATACTTTTTTAGTAAATGCGTTCATAACACTTCCTTAATGAAATTTTATTTATTATTGATTGGTTAAAATAGTGCTTATATAAGTTGTTAGTGATGACGTTATTTTCGAAAGGTTGCTATCAATTTTTGCGTTCATCTTGTTTATAGAAGATTCAAAGTCGGCCGTTATTTGATTCTCTATACTAGTAAATAATGTTTCAGTGTTTACTTCATGCTTAATGAGTGAATCGGTGTTTGTAGCATAAATTATTTGATTGCTATTGATGACTATTTCACCGGCTGCACATTGCCCTGAATTAGCTAATAGCGTGTTGCTTTTGCTTTCTGTAGCGACTGCAGAGGCTGTACTAAATACTGTTGCTAATATAATTACGGGTAATACTTTTTTAGTTGCGTTATTCATAATGAAACCTTTTTTATGTTTAAAAGTCAGCTTAATTAACATTTAAAAGTCGTGTTCAGTAAGCTGCTTGTTGATGACGTTTTAAAGAATATCGCTGAATTTACCGAGAGTCGCTTATCTAGTTGTGAGTGATTTATTTATAAGAATTTTTATTGTTTTTATTGTTTTAAATTAAAGTGTTAGCCTTAAACCTTATCTGCAGAAATAAGGTTTCTAATTCACCTAACTATATTAAAAAGTGTACCTGTGATAGGGTTAGTGAAAAATAAAAATACGTAAACACTATGAATTATCAAATCGGACCTTGGCAATTTATTAGTAATCGATGTGTGATTACTTCAAACAACATGGAAAGGGAATTAGACCCACTTTTAGTAAAGCTATTACTGTATTTTATAGATAAGCCTCAACAAATCGTTTCCCGTCAAGCGCTAATAGAGAGTGTGTGGCAGCAAAGCTTTGTAGACGACAATGCGATTAATCGTGCTATTTCAGAGTTAAGAAAGCTGCTTGCTCACCCCATTGAAAAAGCGCCGCTTTTGAAAACGCATTACCGTAAAGGGTACAGTCTAACCGTCATACCAGAGCGCTTAACGCAAGCAAGCGTTTTTGAAGAGCCTGCAAACTTTTTGCCTGACTCACCGGATGTTTTTGCCAAAAATGAAGAGGTAGTGACTGCAACTACTTCTCAACCGGTTCAAAGAACGAATAGTAAAAAGTTTTTGATCTATTCTTTAGTCGTCATTATTTTTATATGCTTTTTAGTATGGTTTGGGTTGTTTTTTATTAATGCACCTTCTAGCGAAAAGATTAAACAGATCACGGTAAATAAGGTAGCAAGCACGTGGAATATTGGCAGCGAGGTTCACCCCGAGGTATCTTCTGATAAACAGTTTTTAGCTTACACTAATATAGAACCTGAAAATGACGTAATGCATGCATTTGTTAAGCGTCTTTCAGATCAGCGAGAGATTGAAATTACCTATCCAGGCTTTCAGGTGTCTATTTTATCATGGCAGTTAAACCAGCACTCAGTGCTATTACAAGCTACCAATTTAAAGCAGCAAAAGTGCGAAATGGTACTTGTTGATTTAAGCCAGTTTCCTGTTATTGGGGAGGCTACCTCTATTAAAAAGTGTGACCTTAGATATACAGGTTATGCGCAAGTAGACGAAAGTGGTGAACATATTTATTACACCGAATATAAAAATGAGCATGAAGGTTCAGGTTTATATAAATTTGATTTAGAACTTAAAAAAGAATTCATAGTGATCCCACCACCAGGGGTAATGTATGGCGTAATCATGCCGCGTTTATCTCATTCTGGTAATAAAATAGCATATATACTTAGTCAAAAGGGTAAGCCTTTTTCTGTATTTAGTTATAACTTTGAGACCCATGAAACCAAGCGGTTATTTAAAGCAGAAAAAAGCACGATTAGCTTTGCATTTGATTGGCTTGCTGACGATAAAGGCGTGATTGTATTTGAAGGTTCTGAGCTTTCAACCATTATGTTTGATGAAAAAAACATTGTTAAACATACGCTAACAGTAACCCCAAAGATAAATCCTTATTATATAGCGGTTCACTCTGCCAATAGTCTTTTTTATTCAGAGAATAAAACCCAATCATACTCGCTAATTAAAGCAACAGACCCTTTTGGCGATACACCTAAGTATGAAACGCTCTATAAAAGTGATAAAGACGACTACAACATTATTGAAATAGTTAATAAAGAAGGGCCTGCGCATGTTTTCGTATCTGAGCGTTCTGGCAGCAGTCAATTATGGCTCTCTCAAAATGGTTTTACAAAGCAACTTAGCTTTTTTAATTATGATGATGCCCCTTCGACTTTTGCATTAGGAATGCTCAGAGCTTCTTCCAATAAGCAGCGCATAATGTTCATAAAAAATAAAAGCTATTCACTTTATGACGTAAACGCTCAAAGATTTTATCCGTTAGAAGAATTTAATAAGCATAAAATAATAAGCTATATTTGGTCAAAAAATAACGAAAGCATTATTTATATTAAGCGACTTGGTTCAAAAAATATATTGGCAGAATTTAATTTACTCACCCGCGATACACGCGTGATAGAAGGAATAAAAGCGAGTAAACTCATTTCAGATAGTAAAGGTAACGGATACGTAACCAATGATAATCAATTAATTCGCCTTTCAGATAGGCAAAGCTGGGAATTACCTAAAAATGCCAAAAAGTCAGTTGCATATGGCATTAGCAAAAACTATTTCTATTATTCAGATTCTATTTCTAGAATCGCTAGGCTAAATTTACAAGATCAAACCATACAGGATACACACGTGGACTTTCGACCTATTGGTTTTGAGGTAAACGAAAGCAATGAAATATTGTTTACGGGATCTAAGTATAAAGATATGCAAATAGTACAAATTAGTTGGAGCGAATAGCGCTATTCATTATGCCGAGAAAGCCAGCGCGCGTGCAGAAACTACATTAAAAGCAGTTTATGATGCGGTTGGGTTTATTCCACGCCCATAAGCGCGTTTATTTGCAGATACAAAAATGCCGCTAATTTAGCGGCATTTTTTGTATTTTAATGTTTTGTAGCAGAAATACCGGCAGACTCACAGGCTCTAACTATAAATTTATAACCGTAAGGCATGCTTTGATCAGGCGTTATTTCAATAATTTCGTAATCATTGAGTTCGATTGACTTACTCTCTGTTGATTTCTTACAGCGTGAATAACTGTCTGCTTCATAACTATAGGCAAATATGGCAATTAAGCGCTTACTACGTTCAAAGTAGCCTTTAGTATCTAAAAACTGCCTAACCGTTTGAGTGTTCTCATCTTCGCCTTCTAAGCGAATACCAAATGTTTTTGTCTGAGCGCCGTCATTGTCTGAAGAGGGGAGTTTTTTCTCTATTTGCTCACTCAATTTTTCTATGGCTTGCTCTTGCTCAGCGGGGGATTTATTTGCGAGCGATTGGCTATTTTCAAAGCTATTTACTATATCGTTTAATACTTTTTCAGGCGGTTTTTCATCAATAAATGCAATCAGACTTACAAACACTACCGTCGCTAAAAAAAAGCGGGTTAATGCAGTTAGAAGTGGTGAGTAGCTTTGGCTAATAAACTTTATGCGATCAGATCCAAATGGCTTGATTAGTAATAACACTATGATGTAAAAAGGCAAAATAAGTTGTAAGCCGAGCAGTGTTGCCAGAGTTATTCCTAGTGTCCAAGGCGGTAAATATAATAAAGTGGCAAAGTTATGAGTGTAATTAAAGTGATTAGCTGATACCTGAGTGACTTCATTTACAATGCCACTAGCACTTGCTAAAACAAAGTTAGCAATACTGGCATAAAATACCAAAATAAGTGCTTTACCGGCGAGTGAATTCCATAGTTGATTAAACTTAGGCCAAAATTCTATGATCAGCGCAATAATAGTAATAGTGGCACATAGCCACGTTAACTTAAAAATGGCTAGAGTTATAAACGCAAGCAGATAAAGTTTTTGCGCGGTGTTAAGGTTAAACCATATGCTTTTTATATGGCTAAGCAGTTTAACTTGGTGTGGTTGCCAGCTTTTTTGCTGTTGCTTAAACTGCTTATTAGCACGCCATTTTGCAATTTTTAAATACCTTAACACCGACTTTCCTTATCTAAAGCGTATTACCGTTATTTATTTAATAACGGTTTTAAGTAGTGCCCAGTATGAGAGCGCTGGCATTCAGCCACTTCTTCTGGTGTACCTGCAATCAGTATTTCACCGCCGCCAGCACCACCTTCAGGGCCTAAATCAACGATCCAGTCGGCTGTTTTGATGACATCTAAATTGTGCTCAATCACTACAATGGTATTGCCATGATCGCGCAGACGATGCAGTACTACTAATAACTGCTCTATATCTGCAAAGTGCAGGCCTGTTGTTGGCTCATCTAATATGTATAGCGTTTTACCGGTATCACGCTTAGAAAGCTCACGTGCTAACTTAATTCGCTGTGCTTCACCACCAGAAAGTGTTGTAGCGGCTTGGCCTAAGCGGATATAAGAAAGTCCAACATCCATTAGGGTTTTAAGTTTGCGTGCTATGGCCGGTATTTTATCAAAGTAGTCATGGGCATCTTCAACGGTCATATCGAGCACTTGGTTGATGTTTTTGCCTTTATATTGTACTTCTAAGGTTTCGCGGTTATAACGTTTACCTTTACATACATCACACGGCACATATACGTCAGGTAAAAAGTGCATTTCTACTTTAATAACGCCATCACCTTGGCATGCCTCACAACGCCCACCTTTAACATTAAAGCTAAAGCGACCTACTTTGTAACCACGTGAACGGGCTTCTTGAGTACCCGCAAACAGTTCACGAATACCGGTGAAAATACCGGTATAAGTTGCAGGATTTGAACGCGGTGTGCGGCCAATAGGACTTTGGTCAATATCAATCACTTTATCAAAGTGCTCAAGGCCTGCAATTGACTTGTAAGGGGCCGCTTCTGCAGTTGTGGCGCCATTAAGCTCAGTGTGAGCGAGTTTAAATAAGGTGTCGTTAATGAGTGTAGATTTACCTGAGCCCGATACACCGGTAATACAGGTCATTAAGCCAAAGGGTATTTTTAAATCAACATTTTTTAAGTTATTACCGGTAGCGCCAAACAGCTCTAACCATTTATCGTTAGTAGCATGGCGCTCTTTAGGTACTTCAATTTTACGCACCCCCGATAAAAACTGACCGGTAACCGAGTCTTTGCTCGCTAAAATATCATCGCGTGTACCTTGAGCAATAACATGGCCGCCATGGACACCAGCACCCGGACCAATATCAATAATATGATCTGCCGCGCGGATCGCGTCTTCATCATGCTCTACAACAATAACGGTGTTACCTAAATCACGTAAATGCACTAAGGTTTTTAATAAACGGTCGTTATCACGTTGGTGTAAACCAATAGATGGTTCATCTAAAACATACATTACACCTACTAATCCAGCGCCAATTTGACTCGCTAAACGAATACGCTGTGCTTCACCGCCAGAGAGCGTGTCGGCGCTGCGCTCAAGTGATAAGTAATTTAGGCCAACATTTATTAAGAAAGATAAACGATCGCGAATTTCTTTTAAAATCTTCTCCGCAATTTGGCCTTTTTGCCCAGTCAAATGCAAGCCTTCAAAAAAGCTCATTGCCTCACCAATACTCATATGTGTGATGGTTGGTAAGTTAGTTTGACCAATAAATACGTTACGTGCTTCTTGGCGAAGGCGCGAACCTTTACAACTAGGGCACGCTTGACTAGTTTGATACTTAGCTAGCTCTTCACGCACAGAGTTTGATTCAGTTTCGCGGTAGCGGCGGTTCATATTATTTAACACGCCTTCAAATACATGATTACGTGTAATTAAATCACCGCGGTCATTACGGTAATTAAATGCAATTTTAGTATCACCCGAGCCATCTAGAATAATTTTCTTATGTTCTTTAGCTAGTTCCTGATAAGGCACATCTAAATCAAAGTCGTAATGTTGTGCAACTGCTTGCAACATTTGATAGTAGTAAAAGCTGCGTTTGTCCCAACCTTTAATTGCACCGCCAGCTAAACTTATCTCAGGGTTATGAACCACGCGATTAGGGTCAAAGTATTGCCTTACACCTAAACCGTCACAGCTTTGACAAGCCCCGGCTGGGTTGTTGAACGAAAATAGACGCGGTTCAAGCTCTGTCATCGCATAGCCACAGGTTGGACAGGCAAAATTTGCTGAAAACAGCATTTCTTCAGCATTGCTATCGTCCATAAACGCAATGTTGGCAACGCCGCCTGACATTTCAAGTGCTGTTTCGAATGATTCCGCGAGACGTTGTTGCTGGCCGTCTTTGACTTTAAAGCGATCAACCACGACTTCAATTGTGTGCTTTTTATGTAGATCTAGTGGTGGTGGATCAGATAGGTCGCACACTTCGCCATCAATACGTGCGCGAATGTAGCCTTGGCTTGCAAGCTGCTCTAATAGCTTTACATGTTCGCCTTTACGGTCTTTAACAACAGGCGCCAAGAGCATTAACTTTGTGCCTTCAGGCAGCGCCAGTGCGGTATCGACCATTTGGCTGATTGTTTGCGCCGCGAGCGGTAAATCATGAGTCGGACAGCGAGGTTCGCCAACGCGTGCAAACATCAAGCGTAAATAATCGTAGATTTCAGTAATAGTTCCCACGGTTGAACGTGGGTTATGCGAGGTTGATTTTTGTTCTATGGAAATAGCAGGAGAAAGGCCTTCAATATGATCTACATCGGGCTTTTCCATTAATGACAAAAACTGCCTTGCATAAGCAGAGAGTGATTCAACATACCGGCGTTGCCCTTCTGCATACAGCGTATCAAATGCAAGTGATGACTTTCCTGAACCAGATAAGCCAGTAATAACAATTAGTTTATCACGTGGGATGGTTAGGCTGATGTCTTTTAAATTGTGCGTGCGGGCGCCTCGGACTTCAATGTTTTCCATGCTATCTCGTTTATTGCCAAAATTATTTGTTCAGTATCGCATAATACGCTGCAATATTAATCCTTGATCATCGAAAAAATCCTTAGTTATAGACGATTAATTATTGCCAAGCTTGTGATAGAATCCTTGCCTAATTTTTTAACACAGTAAGATCACGCATATAATGACCGCATCTTCACTTAATTCACGAGAAAAACGCGCTGCCGTATCGTTAGCGAGTGTGTTTGCATTTAGAATGCTCGGCTTGTTTATGCTGATGCCTGTTTTAGCTATTTATGGTCAAGAGCTTGAAGGCTTTTCACCTATCTGGATTGGTTTTGCAATTGGTGCGTATGGTTTAACTCAGGCCGTATTACAAATCCCAATGGGGAGACTTTCCGATAAAATAGGTCGTAAAAAAGTCATAGTCGGTGGTTTGGCGGTGTTTGCTTTAGGTTCGGTAATTGCCGCTTTGGCAGAGTCTATTCAAATGGTGACGGTAGGGCGTGCGTTACAAGGCATGGGAGCTATAGCCAGCGCATTATTAGCGTTTGCATCAGATTTAAGCCGTGATGAACAGCGCCCCAAAGTTATGGCGGTGATTGGCATGAGCATCGGCATGAGCTTTGCGTTTGCGATGTTATTAGGGCCTATAGTGGCAGCTTCGTGGGGCATTGCAGGCGTATTTTGGCTAACGGCTATTTTGGCTGTGTGTGGTATTTTTATAGTCACTATGCTCGTTCCCAGTGCAATAAATAAAGCCCCTAAAGGCGATACGCTTGCCAGTTTTAGTGACATCAAAAAATTGATTAAACACCCACAGCTGGCACGTTTAAATGCAGGCGTATTATTGCTGCATCTAACATTAACGACTATTTTTGTAGTATTACCAAGCCAATTAATTAAAGATGGCTTAGTGGCCGAAAACCATTGGCAGCTTTATATTCCGGTTTTATTTTTGGCGTTTTTTTTAATGGTGCCAGTAATGATAGTGGCGATTAAAAAAGAGAAAGAAAAACAAGCCTTTATTGGTTCTGTTATGGTTTTAATAGTCAGCATGTTAAGTATGTCTATGTGGGCAAACAGCGTTGTTGGTATTGCGGTTTGTATGCTGTTATATTTTGTTGCGTTTAACTTTTTAGAAGCCACTATGCCGGCTCTTGTGTCGCGTATTGCTCCAGCAAGCCAAAAAGGCTCAGCCATGGGGGGGTATTCATCGAGCCAGTTTTTAGGCGCTTTTTTAGGCGGCATGCTTGGCGGGTATGTAGCACAAACAACTAGTACGCAAGCTGTGTTTGCGGCGGCGGCACTTGTTGGGGTAATATGGCTTATTATTGCGTGGAAAATGCAAGTCCCACCGAAAAGCAAAGTTATTAGTTTAATGACCCAACTAGATTCTGAAGAGCAGGCACAAACACTGGCTTCTCAGTTAGTTGCTTTACCCGGCGTAATAGAAGCAACCGTAGTTCGCGATGAAAGTCGTAGCTACTTAAAGATTAATGATAAAGAATTTGACCTAGACCAAGCCCGAAGAGTGGCTGGTTTAATCTAACGTTTATAGGAGATGGTTCCATGGCACGCGGTGTGAACAAAGTAATTTTGGTTGGTAATTTAGGGCAAGATCCTGAAGTTCGTTACATGCCTAATGGTAATGGTGTAGCAAATATTACCTTAGCAACTTCAGATAGCTATAAAGATAAAAACACTGGCCAAATGGTTGATAAAACTGAGTGGCACCGTGTGGTATTTTTTGGCAAGTTAGCTGAAATTGTGGGTGAATACTGCCGCAAGGGATCACAAATTTACGTAGAAGGTAAACTTCAAACCCGTAAATGGACTGATCAACAAGGCCAAGAAAAATACACCACAGAAATCGTTGTCGATGGCTTTACGGGTCAAATGCAAATGCTAGGTGCACGCGGTGGCGATCAACAAAGTGGTGGCTATCAAGGTAACCAAGGTGGTCAACAAAGTAGTGGCTATCAAGGCAACCAAGGCGGGCAACAAAGCGGTGGTTATGGTCAAAATAACCAAGGCCAAAATAGCCAGCAAGGCAGTTATGCTCCACAGCAGCAATCTGCACCTGCTCAGCAGCCAGCACCGCAGCAAAACAACCAATACCAGCCACAGCAGCAAGGTGGTTTTGCACCACAACAAAATAGTGCACCACAACAGCAAGGCGGGTTTGCACCTAAGCCACAAAATGCACCGCAAGGTGGCGCATCAAACCCTATGGAACCAACAATCGACTTTGATGACGATATCCCGTTTTGAGGAATACATAAATAAAAAATGTAGATTAAAATTATCAAGGGCTTGTTTTTACAAGCCCTTTTTTATTTTCTTTAAAAAAAGATGTTGACAATAATCAGCCTAGGAACTATACATATGTAAATTGTAGATAAAGAGGTGTTCAATGTCACAAATTCGAGATTTAATTTTTGGAAATGGTGAACGATATCCAATCTTAATGGAGGAAGATGGATTACCCAATTATTGGGTGACGTTATACGTTACTGAAAAGCTAAGAACATCACACACTCAATCTGCAATATCCAATTCGCTTGGTCATCTGATTCATCTAAAGCTATGGGAAAACATAAATGGTCGGGATCTTATTTCTGAGTTTGAACAAGGTGACTTGTTGACTGACGAAGATGTTTATTCAATCCGTGATCATTGCACATTAGATACAAGAAGTTTGAAGAAATGGCTAAAAACATCAGAGAAAAATGTAGTTAAATTTCCCTCAGCATCGACCGCTAGCGTTGCACCGATACAAAAGGTGTCTAATGATCATGCTGCAAATCGGATGGCTCAGATCGCTTCCTACTTAGAATTTTTGGCAAGAACAATTCTTAAAGCAAAGCTAGTCGAAGAAGCGGTTTCAAATAATATTGAAGCCATGAAAAAGTTATTGTTAGCGAATAAACCCAAAGGTAGTAGTGGTAAAGGACTTACTGCTGATCCAAACACTAAAGCTCCACCGCCTAAAGCATTTGACCGAATTTTAAGTATTGTAAAAGAAACCTCTCCAGATAACCCATTTAAGGGGGAGGAAGTTAAATATCGAAACGCTGTGATATTTGAGGTGATGGACGCAACAGGGATGCGTGCAGGAGAGATACTGGCCTTACAGATCCAAGATATTGATTTTCAAAAAGGAACAGTGTCTGTTGTTCGTAGGCATGATGCTATAGAAGATCCCCGTAAAAAGCAGCCTGTGGCGAAAACCAATGAACGTACAATTCCTGTTGATAAAGTCATTACAAACAGGCTGCGTGAATACATCATGGACAGAAGAGCCAAAATACCTGCTGCTAGAAAGCATCCATATATTTTTGTAACGCATAAGCATGGTAAGTATCACGGTAAGCCAATATCGAATAGTACCTTTGTCAATCGGATACTTAAGCCAGCGGTTGCAATCCATCCAGAAATGCTTGAAGAAATTACCCGTCACGGCTTCCGCCACAATTTCAACTATAAGCTTTCAAAGAAGATTGACGCAGTTAATAAAGCCGCCAAGGAAAATCCCAAAATTAAGCCTATTAATGAAAAGAAAGAAACTCAGATCCGTAAAGAGCTGAATGGATGGAGTTCAGATAAAACTGCCGAGACATATAACTTGAGACACATCCGAGAAGAAGCTGATCGGGTTATGCGAGAGGATATGGATCACTGGACTAACCGAGCTAAGAAGGATAACTAGTATGCAATTAAAAAAGAGCAAAGCATTAGCCAGTCAACACACAACGAAAAGTGGTTATCCATTTTATTTCTCGGATATTGAATGGAGGCTAGATGGTTCAACAGTGATTAACTTCCAGCGCTTGACCGCTCTTGAACCAGAAACGGAAGAAGGGTTTAGGAAGGCTTTGTGTCGTTACGCTGAAGAACTCTCAGCTATGCACACTTTCAATATGTTTAATCGTTTCAACGCATATATGAAGTCTATAAAAGAAGGCAAGCTAACATTACAAGGCTTAACAGATTATAGAGCGTCATTTGATTCAGATACTGAATACAAGTTAGGAGCACTTAAGGGGTTCTTATTGGCTTGGTACGAATGGGGATTTAGCGGTATCAGCAAGGAAGTAGCTGATTATTTAGAAGAGCTAACATTAAAAGGAAACCCAAAAGGTAATGCTGTTAAAGGTGCTTGCCCATATTCAGGCCCTTTAACGCATAACGAGCTGGGAGCGTTGATTGACTGGGCATCAAATGCATTTACGAAAGAAGTTCTCAATCTAAAAGAGTATGTTTGTTTTATGGCGTTAGTCTTAACTGGTCGTAGATATGTTCAAATTCGCTCCTTACGTTCAGTTGATTTAGTTGTTAGGGAAGATAAAAATGGTAACGACTACGTTATTAATTGCCCAAGAGCTAAACAGCGTGGCGTAGGATTTAGAGAACAATTTACCCCACTGCCAATTAATGAAGATTTATACCTTCTGCTTCACAATCAGCGTAACCAATCAATTCAATATGTCGAATCTCGATTGAGGGAAAAACTATCGTTTTCTTTACGTGAGCAAATTCCTATTTTCATAGAAGAAGCAAGAGTCAACAGGTTATCAAGTGCAGAAGACTTAGAAACAAGGCTTTCTAAAACGCCTGATTATTTGCACATGGCTGCCGATACTGCATATGAATTACTTCGAGGTGTAGCAATTAAAAATACAGCCTGCTCTGAAAGGACAGGTGATTACATTAACTTCACAGCCTCTCGCTTTAGATATACAAAGGGAACGAATTTAGCTCGAAGAGGAATTAGTGGTGTAGCACTAGCTGCTGCGCTAGATCACACCGATACGCAAAACATTGGTGTGTATACAGAAAATACTGAAGAAACAGCAAAGCAAATTGATGAAGTAATGGCTCCTATGCTTGCACCTTTAGCTCAAGCTTTTTCAGGGAAATTGATTGCATCAGAGCGTGATGCAGTTAGAGCAAATGACCCGAATAGCCGAGTAAAGAATGGCAAGTCTGAAAACGTTGGTAGCTGCGGAACTTATGCTTTTTGTGCTTCTGGATATAGAGCTTGTTATACCTGCTCAAGTTTTGAACCTTGGATTGAAGCACCTCATGAAGAGGTTCTCAATGAAATCTTAGCTGAAAGAGAAAAACAAAAAGACCTTGGTGTATCAAACAATGTCATCCAATCCACTGACAGGCTTTTATTGGCCGTTCAGCAAATAATAATAATGTGCAAACAAGACCTATCTGAAGAGGAGTGTGCAAATGGCTGATATTATTCACTTTCAACCTAAGCATGAGATAAGCGCTAAGCAAAATCTAGATAGCTTCATCGAGCACTGCAAGAACACTTTGACACTCTATGATGATCAAGGCGGTTGGCAAAGTAACAACTGGCAACACAAGCAAAAAAATCGGTCAATAGCGATGACTTTTTCAAAGTATAGAGCAAAGTCAAATCCTGCGAATTTTGACCCTTTGGACGAACCTTTCTTGTCTTTTGCAAAAGCTTATATCCGCTATAACCAGAGTATCAAGGCGGTATCCAGCGTAACAAATAAAATGGTTGCATTACGCATGTTACATGACGCTCTTGTTGAAGTGCATGGTATTGCAAATGTACTGAAAACTGATGGACTGGTAATTGGTGAATTAGAGACTATCACTAAGCAAAGAGTTACCAATAAAGATCGAAGAAATAAGATTGGCTATCAAATTGAGATATTATTGGAGTTCATTCGCAGCAAGCGAATTGTGCCAGCACTACAATCGTGGGAGAACCCTTGGCCTAAGGTGGGCGCAAAAGCTGAAAGAACTGATGAAGACTCTCGTAAATGGCAAGATACTCGTTGCCCAAGTATGCACCAGATGCTGGCATTGGCTGATTGTTTTGCTAATGCAGAAACTTTAGAAGATAAATACTGGTCTAGCGTTATCACTCTACTGATGTTTGCTCCGGGAAGAGCTGGGGAGCTATCAGAGCTAACCGTTGACTGCTTGCACCGAGGAGAAAATGGAGCGCTTGGCGTTAGGTGGTATGCTGAAAAAGGCTTTGGACATACGATCAAATGGGTTCCAGAAGCTTTAGAGCAAACGGTAATTGAAGCACATAACAGACTTATGGAAATTGGTAAGCCAGCAAGGGAGGCTGCTAAGTACGCTTATGATCACCCTAATGTGTTTATGCGCCATGCAGGTTGCTGCACGTCAGACGACTTTGCAGAAAACAAACCGCTAAATGCATATCAATTTGCACATGCAATGAGCTTTACAGAGCAGTCTATAACAAGCATAAAAGCTAAAACGAGTCAGTTTAGCAGCGTAACAGCATGGAATATGGTTGGTGGTAAAAATACAAAGTGGGTTCAAAAATTAATTGCCTCAGGTGAGCCTACTTATGAAGATTTAGCAAGCTTTGTTGCTTCAGAATATCAAACTCACGACTGGCCTAATCTACCTTCTATTCAACGTCCAGTATGGGAATCTTTAGTATTAATAAGAGATCGTGAGTTCCACAATGACTTTGACGTTAGAGAATTCTCATGGCGATTACCAAGCGTTAATGAACTTAATGCTCAATTAGCAATTCGAGACAAGTTAAAAAATCCACCTAAAACATTATTCCAACGTATGGGCTATAAAGATGAAGACGGCTTTGATATTCGCTTAACTTCACATCAGATCAGAGTTTGGTTATCAACTAATGCTGAGCGTGGTGGTATGGATGCGTGGCAGCTTGCAAGGTGGGCTGGACGTGCTCGGATTAATGATAACCGTCATTATGATCTACGCACGCAAGATGAGCGTGAGCAACAAGCTAGAAGCATTCTTGAGTTTAATGAGAGACCTACAGCGCTAGAGGCTATTAAGATGAATTTACCTGTTAGCTATAAGGATTTAGGGGTAAATCGTATCGGTATAGCAGATGTAACCGAGTATGGTATGTGTGTTCATGATTACGCTATGTCGCCATGCACAAAAGGTGGAGAGTGCATGACATGTAAAGAGCATGTTTGTATCAAAGGTATGCCAAAAACACTTGAACGCATTATACGTCTAGAAAAAAAGGTCGAATCTCAATTCAATAAAGCGACAGATGATGACGCTGATGGTGTTTTTGGTGCTAACAGATGGGTATCACATTTGGGTTGGAAACTGGCTCATATTCGCACACAACGTGAGCGGCTCGAATCGGAAGATACGCCAGAGGGGGCAATCTTGTGGATTCCACCTGAGCACGATCCAAGCCCTGTAAAAAGAGCACTTGAACAAAATGATTTGGATATCAGCGCTAGTGATCAAGATCTTGTTGAAGAATCTGAAGTCGCAATGTTATTGGGGATCGAAAATGCCTAAAAAAATCATTACTGAAAAAACATTACCACTAGCATTACATGAACTCGATAAGTGGACAGGAAAGCTCACTTGGAATAGTTTTGCTGAGCAGCTTGCAAAGGTGTTTGGGGAAAAGAATATTAGTAGGCATACCCTGCTTTCGTACCCTGCTTTAGTTGAAGCTTTTAACGACAGAAAACAAAGCCTTAAAGAAGCAACTAAAGACGAAGAAAAAGACATTACACTTGAATTTGCTAAACAGCAAATAGCCACTCTTGAAGCTAAGGTGGAAAGGCTAGAAAAGCAGAACGAAAAATTGCTAGAACAGTTTGTCCGTTGGCAACATAACGCATATATGATGCCCAATGTTGATATGAAACTATTGGATAGGCAACTTGATAAGCCTTTACCTGAGGTTGATAGACGATGACCAAAGGAAAAAACGGACAGCAGATTGCTCAAGAGAATATCAAATTGGTTCAGACTTGGATTGATGAGCGTAATGCGGCTAGAGACTGGCACGAGTATGAATACAGCGGCAAAATTAATCGTAGAGTATTAGCTGATGAGCTGGGTTTTGCAAAGTCTGTATGTACGCAGAATAAGGCCGTCAGAGCATTAATTGAGGAAGCTGATAGCTATTGGTTTCGCAAGATTGATGAAGATAAAAAGTCTCATGAAGCGGCACGAGAAAGAGCTGAAAAACAATCCGGTATGGCGGCAGTAAGCAATAATGCGCTGACACAAAGAATTGCTGAGTTAGAAGCCGAAAACAGGCAGCTACAACATGAATTGACCAAGTTTAAAAAACAGCAAATGTTGGTTCAATCTGGCGCAGCAGGGTTCAAGCTATGAGCGAAGTTGTCCACCTACGTCAAATCATTCAAGTGAAGAAGCAGAGAGCTAATTCATATGCAACAGTTGATCTTGTCAATGCAGATGGTTCGATCAAAAAACGAGACAGGACAACCGTTGTTAAATTTCCAGAGCACGCTCAAGATACCGCTACAACAGGAAGCTTATGGGAAGTATCAGGTAAAGAGGGGATTAATCACTTTATCATTAATGACTTTCCATTAAGCGAGTACACCATTGATGCTGACAACATTAAGTTTCTAAGACCTTCAGGCAGGATTTTATCTCGTTGGATCAGCAACAACATCAAAGGTATCGGCAGTGTTATAGCCAATCGTCTTGTTAGACATAAAAAACTAGCCCAACTCATTGAAATACAAGATACAGATGCCCTGCTAAACATAGCAGGGATGACTGAAAATCGTGTTAAGGACTTAATAGAAAGTTGGCCTAGTGAGGCGCTTTTTAACACAATTAATTGGCTTGAAGAACAGAACTTGCCATTGGGTTTTGGTGAAAAGTTAGTGGCGATATTTGGTGAAGAAGCGATTGATAAAATCAAAGAACATCCCTTTATCTTAGTGGCAATGGGGGCTGCTTTTGAACAGGTATCACAATTGGCATTAAGGCTTGGTTTTACATTAGAAGACGAAGTAGTTGTTGCAGGCATCGCTCAATATGCGGCAATTAGTCATGCTAATAAGACTGGTTCAACAGTGATAACCATTGATGAACTAAATAAAGAATACGCTAAGCTCATGAACTCTAAAGCTCCTAATGATGTTGGTGAAATAGCCTGTGAACAAGGGCTTTTAGTAAAGGCGGCAGACGGTTATCAAGTTTATGGTAAAGCCTTGATGGAAGCTGCTGTAGCTCAGTTTATTGTTGATGCACAGCAAAGACCAGCAGGTGAAGGTTGTTTATTGGCTAGTTGGGAGCGTGAATTATCACCAGAAATAGTTGAAACTGCTTTAACGGACTATGAAAGTACACTGGATTTTAACTTAACTACCGATCAGCGAGATGCTGTTATTGGTGCTGTACTTGCACCTGTATGTGGTATCTCAGGTTTTGCAGGAACAGGCAAAACAACGATACTAAAAGCAGTATTAGGTGTATATGAACGAGTAGCACAAGGAATACAGTGCTATCAAGTGGCTCTAGCAGGCCGTGCAGCACAGCGTATGGCGGAAAGTACCCAAAGACCAGCCAAAACCATTGCCAAGTTAATTAGTGAGCACCTAGGCGACAACAAGCCTGATTTACCTGAGCAAATATTGTTAGTCATAGATGAGTCGTCAATGGTAGATCTCTTGTCTATGTATCGAGTAGTAGGCATATTGCCAGATGCAGCTAGAGTTATTTTTGTTGGTGATATCGCTCAATTACCACCTGTAGGTAATGGTTTGGTATTCCACGCCTTAACTGAAACTCAGATTCCATTTTTTAACTTAACGCAGGTTAAGAGGCAAAACGAGCAAAGTGAAATACACAAGTTTTCGACATCTGTTAGAAAGAGGCAGTTTGACATTCCAGAGCCTACTAAAAATACACTAAATGAAAGTAGTGATTGCTCTATTGAAACAAAGACGACAATTGAAAGACTCATCAAGCTTTGGCAAGAGTCTGGCGGTATTGAACAGAGCATTGTTTTATCGCCTATTAGAAAAGGTGAATTTGGGATCGACAACCTAAATTTAGAGCTGCAAGAATCAGTAGGTAATGAAAGGCAAGCCATTTACTTTCAAGACTCACTAAGGGGCTGGATTCCTTGGATTACATCAACTGGTTCACGGTTATTGAAAGGTGATCCTGTATTAATCACCGCAAACAATTATGATGAAGACGCAGATCTGAGAAATGGTGATTTAGGGCTTGTTGTTGAAGTCTTTGAACAACCTGATGAAGATGGCGCTGTTGCCGTTATTGAAGTAAATAACGACTTAATTAATGTCACTACTGAGCTATTGGAAAAACTGCACCTTGGGTATGCCATTACTATCCACAAATCACAAGGTTCTCAATGGCCTAATTGCTTTGTTATGTTACCCAATGAAGCGGAAAAAATGATAGACCAAACATTGCTATACACCGCATCAACTCGACCAAGTGAAAGGCTGGTTTTGATGGGGAGTGAACGAGTAGTTCAAAAGGCTATTAAGGTGGGTTCAAGGGCGTTAAATCGAGTAACTTTTCTCAGAGAAAAGATAAATTTAGCATTTGAGCTGGATTAGTCTGCAAGGGATTGATTCATTGGAATTGCAAGCTTTGTAACAGGTTAGCTTTTTTGCCGTTTAGTGCATGAGAACAATGACATAATATTTATTATTCGTTATATTTATCTCAATAAAAATATATGACAAAAAATATTATAAAGGGATCTGGTATGAAAAAGATTTTACCATTAGTCATAGGGATTAGCATTCTATTAACAGCTTGTAACTCCACACCAAATTATCGGAAAGTCTCTGAATCAGAAATTACAAACTATCAGAGCCAGATCACAGATTTTCAAGCCGGAAGTTATTCTCCACATTGGATTCAGCCTGCAAATAAGTCCGAGAAATGTGAAATGCTAATGGAAGGCTATACAGAACAAACAAATCACGGCCATGTAGAGTGGGATGGGGATTGTAAAGACGGAAAAGCTGAGGGGCTTGGCAAAATTAGTTATACAAATGGCAGTATTAGAGGGTTTGAGATTACGTACCACAACAAAGGCGTTACTGATCAACTTTATTACAAATGGGTTGAAGGAACAAATAATGTCGAGTTTGGCACGTATATCCGTGAAAATGGCAAAATGACTAAAACATTACAAAACCATGCGTCATTAAAACCAAATGGAGATATTGATTCTGTCGATCTGCAAGGAGAGCGAAGCCTTATAAAAGGAATATTCACTGGTATTGCAAGAAAGAACTATGCTGATGGATTTGCTAAACTATCAGGACAATTCGGCAACTTGCGTTTTTTCGGAGCCAGAGAGTTCTTTGATAAAAATAACCAGTTAGCTTTTACAACTTGGGGCTTCTACGATATAAACGCTGACAAGCCTGACAAGTATATTGTAGTGAAAAATAAACATGGGGTATTTCATCAGAAATGGCAGTTTGGTACTCAAAAAGAAAATGTTACCTTACCAGAGAGTTATACAGATGAAACTTTAAAAGTATCAATTCAAGCCTCGACATTGGCAAATAGAGCAAACAGTGCAGGACAGCTTGCACTAGCTATGAAGCAAAGATATGACTCTCAGAATGTTACTTCATCAACCGTGACAACAAAACCTGACAACAAAAAGCCTGAGTCGCCTAAAGGTATTTCTACAGGCACGGGCTTCTTTATTTCTAATGATGGTTATGTGCTTACCAATAGTCACGTAATAGAAGGTTCATCAAACATATCGATTATTCGACATGGTAAATCTGTATCAGCTTCATTGGTTGATCATGACCCTAGCAATGATATCGCTTTGCTGAAAGTAGATAAGGTGGTTGAAGGTTTACCGATTGAGCTTAAAAACAAAACAAAGCAAGGAACCGCAATCGCCATTTTAGGTTATCCAAATATAGGCTTACAAGGCAACGAACAAAAAGCGACATTTGGGTATGTTAATGCCAATTCTGGCATCCAAGGTGATACTCGGTATTTTCAAATTGATTCCCCTATACAGCCCGGAAACTCGGGTAGCCCTGTGGTAAATGATCAAGGTGTTGTCATTGGTATTGCTTCAGCATCGTTAAATCAATCCGCAGCTATTAAGGCTACGGGAACATTAGCACAAAATGTAAATTATGCCGTTAAAATAGCTTATGCATTGTCAATGCTGATAAATCACGGTGTAGACTATATTGAACCAGTTAAGCAAAAAGCCTTAGAAAAAACAGAGCTGATAGAGAGTATTTCAAATAGCGTTGTTCTTGTTGTAGCAGAGTGATGAAGGTTATGTAGTGGTATTAGATCCTGAATTAATTAAGTTAATTGAGCATAAAGCATCGGTAGAGTGTGGGCATACTAATTTGCTTTACTCTTCTGTTTATATTAGTCAATTAACTGAGCACATAAATGGTACGTGTGAATTAACGAAGCATGAAATCGAGTCTAAAATAGATAACTTAGCTGGTTGCGTGACAATTACACTCGATCACCCAATAAATGAACTTGAATTTCTTAGGGTTCGCCTTTGTGAGGGTCAAAACTTTACTAATGTTGATGAGTTATCTTACATAAAGAAAAGCTCTTGCACGTTTCCAAAGGCGGGTAGGTTAAATCTTACAGGCCAAGCGCTGTTTTATGCTTCTGTAGCCGTTAAACAAGATGATACGGCATTAAGAGTTGTATTATCTGAGGCTCAAGCGAAACAGCTTGATCACCTAAATGTACTGCGATCTCATCAAGTGAGTAAAACTGATTTATATTTAAGAATCATAGGGATATGGGATCAAATAAGACGAAATGAAAAACCGTATTATTTAAACCAAGATACCTTTGACTATTACACTGAGGCAAGAAAGCATATGGTTAAGCAGTTTAGCCGAGAATTGCTTTTAGCCTATGAGTTAACAGATCGTTTCTTTGCAGATATATTATCTCGTGAAGGAAATGAACGGTTGTATCAAGTGACATCAGCCCTAAGTAATATGTTTTTGACTGATAAATGTGATGGTGTTCTTTATTCTTCAGTAAAAGCGAAAGGTGAGCCTGTCGTTGCTTTAAAACCCCAAGTGGTTGATGATAAATTAGTGCATCAGTTTGCCACCGAGGTCTTAATTGATAAAGCATTTGGCTATGAATATTATGAGTATAGAACGCTGGCTAAAACGTCTAGTATTGGTAGAACATCAGGTAAATTAGAGTGGTAATAAGCTTCACCACTACTTTTTGTAGTTAAGCTTAAAATGTAGATTAAGTGTAGTTTTCAGCCCTAAAAGTGCTTTTAATATACAAATTGTGATTGGAGTGTATAAAATAATGTTTGAGTTATCTTTTTAAGCTTTATTTTAAAAGGAGTTTTTATTCATTCACTCACCCTGTTTTGGATTTATGTATTTATTACCGTTCTGACCTAAGACAAAAAGCAAAATGTTTAAAAGTTTTCTAGAAAGCCGCTATTAAGCGGCTTTTTTATTAAAAAAATGACCGTATTCCATTTCTACAGTTTTTAAATCTGAATAAACACTTCCTAAAGTAAACATATGAATGTGTAAAAAGCACTGTGATATTGGTGTTTTTATTTTTTGAGCCAAGCCCTCCTTTGTTCAAACTAATATATAAATAATGACTGCTGTTTAGTTAACTAATTGAAGGCTAAATATAATGTTTATAAACATTAAGTACTAACTTTTAAACCTTCGCTAAACTTTTATTATTGGCTTGTACAATTGCAAATAGTAGACAACACTTTAATAACTTATTTGATGTGCCGGTGGGTTATGAAAGCCAGTAAATTTCACTTTACCAATTATTCAAATGCTTTGTTTTATGCTCTGTGTATCGCCTTGCTAGTGATTATTAATAGCGGTTTAAGTTTGGTTTTACAGCATCAAAACGAGCAAGTTGGTTTAAAGCTAGCGAAGCAATTGCAACAGCCATTGGCCAATGAAAAACAACTTATTGCAAATACGCCTTTTACGCTCGCCCCTAATAAAAACTCTATTTATATAGAAAAACAAAAACATTATTTTAGCGCTAACTCAAAAGGAATTTTGCTCTACTCATGGCCAGTTTGGTATAGCTATAGCTATTTGTTTTTAATAATAAACGCGGTTCTTTTGCTCGCTATGCTTTGTATTCGACGTTTTAAAAAGCCTAAAACAATAAAAAACAGCACAATGACCTCTAAACGTCAGCAGCACTTTAATAATAAGAAAGTACGTTATGCACCCAAAGTGAGTTCTTTACAGCTCGCTCCCATAGCGACAACTAATGTGCAGGAAGCAATTAAATATAATGTATTTGCACTTATTCAGTGTGAATGCCATTTTGATGCAAACACTGACTTACAAGCGACTCTTAAAGTCTTATTGGCAAAAGACTTTATTAATACGACTGAAATATCCGTTAAGTTATTAACTGCAGGCAATTTCGCTTTTACTCTCAAAGGGATTGATGCAATTGATAAACTCAATTGCGCTAAATATTTACATCAATGCACTGTAAGTGCCGCTCATGTATTGGCGCCAAGAACTGCACAGAGGCATGTAAAAGTAGGTTTATGTACTTATTATTCAGAGGCTGATCAGGTTATGGTGTATCAGTTGGCAAAGTCGGCACTTACTCTTTCGCAGCAAAATCGAGTTAAGCATTATCACCAATTAGCGTTAAATTATGGTCATGTCCAACAGCTCGATAGACACTCAATACCACAACGAATTAAAAAGCAAAAATTGGCTATTTTATTTCAACCAGTATACGAGCTCGATAGCGGCGCTATTATTAAGCATTACGTATCAATTAAAAGTAATGACAGGGGAAATAAACAATTACTTAATCAAGAAAGTATCAGTCAATTTTATAACGAAGGTGAGGCGCTATTGCACGATCAAGCGGTAGTTATGCAAGTAAAAAAACTATTGCTTATAGATAAATCATCGTCAGTTATTAGTATTAAGTTACATCCTAAAAACTGGTTTAATAACGAGTTTTGGAGCTGGTTAACTGCTTATATCAATGACTTAAAAAACCAACATACACTGCAATTTTCTATAAATGAATCAGAATTCTTAAATAATCAATTACGTTTGCAAGGCGCTTTTGCAGCAATAGCGGCACTAAACTGCAATATTGTAATTGATGATGTGAGAAGCAGTAAAAATATTTTTAAGTTTACGCTTAATAAACAAATATCAGGGCTTAACTTAGCTTCTGAACTTGTCCATGGGATAGAGCGCAGTAATTCACAACAAAAATACGTTAGGGGAATTGTGCATATAAGTAGATTATTGAGCTTGTCAGTATTTGCACTTGATGTAGAGACGCCTCAGGAGCTACAACTTTTAAAAGTAATAGGCATTAGCGGCGCGCAAGGAGGATATTTTTCTAAATTTCTTCCCAATTATACTCAAGTCGCATTTCACTAATGCTAAGCAATTAACAAGTTAAATATACTCTACACTAATTTGCGATATTTTAGCCCTTCTAAACCTTGCAACCCACCAGTATGTATTACAATAATTTTGCTGTTAGGGGCAAAGTAATCATTATTGATGAGCTGCCAAAGTGCGTACATCATTTTACCGCTGTAAATAGGCTCCAAGGGTAATTGATGTTGATGCTGCATGTGTTGGCAAAACTGCCATAAATCAGCTGTAAAACGACCATATCCACCACCGTGAAATTGCGTAAGTAGTTGCCAGTTATTTTGTGATTTTGCTTTAGGGCTAAGAGCGCGTATTTCGTCCCGCAGGTAGTCGGCTTGCTTTAAAACAGCAATCCCTAGTAGGTTGATTTTATTTGAGCTGCCCTCTATCAATCCAGCCAAGGTGCCGCCACTGCCAGTTGGACAGATTAAGTAGTCGTGCTCAGGTAAACTCTGGGCAAGCTCTTTACATCCCTCTATAGCAAACGAATTAGTGCCTCCTTCAGGTAGAATGTATGCGTTTGGAAAGCGTGCCTGTAATGCGGCTAAATAGGCTTCATCATGTCGTTGTTTGTACTCTATACGATTGACAGCATGTAACTGCATACCACATTGCTGTGCAAATTTTAGAGTAGGATTATTTAGATCAAGCTGTGGGCCGCGCACAATTGCGTGGGTTGTTAAGTTAAACTCTTTACCAGCAGCGGCGCACGCATGAATGTGATTTGAAAAAGCACCACCAAATGTAAGTAATTCAGATTTACCCAGTTGTTGCATACGAACTAAATTGTATTTGAGCTTTCGCCATTTATTACCGCTGATAAGTGGATGCAATAAATCATCGCGCTTAATAGTTAAAGTTATTTTCTTGTCTGTTAGTAATTCACTGGTAATTGTTTGTAAATAGCTATGTTCATTAATACTGAATGGTATTGGCATTATCACTCTTTTTCATTAGTTACATGATGAATGTGCTGTGTAATAGCGTTATTTTGACTCAGTTTTTATTACTTAAGCAAACTAAAAAATATGAATACGCGGCTAAATTGGCATCTTAATAGCGTAAAATGCAGATAAATCTCGGTGTTGTTAAATAAATTAGCTATTTAGTACAAATGAAACGGTTATTTACTGGCATGAAACGGGATAATAGTTGTAAACTGAGATAATAAATGAACAAAGCTTGTGTTTTGTGCTTCAAGTACATAGCATAAGGTTTTATTATAAAAAATAATAATAACCAAATAATTGCCGCTTTTTTGGGACTGGAATATATGCGAATTGCTCCTTTATCTCTGTTAATTTCTGCTAGCTTTTTTGCAAGCACAGTATTTGCACAAGATACAACTACTGTAAACAGAATTGAATCAGAGATTAATACGAAACAAACAGAATACACTCGTTCAACGACGATGCTCGACAAATATTTAAAAGAAGAGAATCAACTTCAAACACAACTTGAATTGCTCAGAACGCGTTCCACACAGCTTGATAAAGAAAAAAACCAAGCGTTGGATGCGATGAATGATATGTATCGACGTTTAATTGATAATCCGTCGCTAGACATTACCTCTGCACAGTCGCGTTATCAAAAAGCCGTTGTTGATCAAGAACAAAATAAAAATGATATTTCTATGCAATTGGCGGCAATTGCATCCCATCTAAAAGATATTGAGCAAATTCGCGCTGATAAACATGCACTTCAAAACACGATTGAAAGCTTAAAAGTGCAATATACCACGGCGCGTGTAGAGCGATTACGCAATGAGTTTACCCGAGAGGGGACGCTTGAAGTTGACCATACCATTAACTGTAAGCGCACTGAAACACTGGCGGCATGTGAGCAGAGCGGTCAGCAAATAGGGCTGAAAAAGGCAACTAAACGTTTTTTAGATCAAATATTTGAAAATCTTACAGAAAAACGTCTTGTTGAACCTAAGCGAGACATGGCAGGGGCACAAGTACAAATTTTAAGTAGTCACGTGATTAAGAGCGCATTTAGCGGGCAAGGTGATTACAACGTCAATTTAAGCGTTACTATGCGCGGAGATGTAAACAGCAGTCGTTTATGTCACTTACTTAGTGTGAATAATAGTTTTTGTTTAGAGTATGGTACCCCGCTGGCAAATACTTATCAGCCAGCTTATAGCACTACTTTCTCTGATAGTCAGTTAACATTCAGCGATAATGGGGATAATAAAGCCGCTGCCGTTGTCGCTAAAACAGTTAATAAAAAGCCCAAAGTGGTCGCTGATAACAAGAAAGATCAATTAGTTCAGTTAACCTTACGCTCTAATGTACACGGCGATGAAGTATTTATTAATGATATTCGAGTAGGTTCTACTCGTTTGGTGACGAACTTACCACGTGGTTTGCATAAATTAGAAATACGCAAAGAGGGTTACATCCCTTATAAAGCGCGAATTGACTTAAAGAAAACGCGAACGCTTTTTGCTCAGTTGGAAAAAAAGTCAGAGTCGATTGCTGCACCGACTAAAAAGCGAGAGCAAATAATACAAGCAGATTGCCCAAAAGGAATGGAAGTTGATACACGCCCACCTATGGTGGACCCATCAGCAGTGATGATCCCCGTTGGCAAATTTAAAATGGGTGATATAAACGGCAATGGGCTTGAAAATGAACGCCCCGTGGTTGAAAAAACGATTAGTGAATCTTTTGCTATGCAGAGCAAAGAAGTGACTGTTGGCGCATTTGAAGCGTTTGTAAACGAAACGCAATATAAAACCGAAGCTGAAAAAGGCAAAGGTTGCGCATATTACCTCAACGGCGAACCTGTTTGGGAAGCAAGCTTAAATTGGCGTGCTCCAGGATTTGAGCAAACCAATGAGTTTCCTGCTGTGTGTTTGACAAAAAATGATGCTATTGCTTACGCTGAATGGTTTTCTGATAAAACAGCGCAAACGTATCGTTTACCTACTGAGGTTGAGTGGGAATATGCGGCGCGTGCAGGCACTGAGACAGAGTACCCATGGGGTAACGAAATTGGTAAAAACCTAGCTAACTGTGGTTGGTGTGGTAGCGAGTGGTCTAATAAACGCACGGCTCCGGTAGGGTCTTTTTCTGCAAATGCATTTGGCTTATACGATACTGTAGGCAATGTATGGGAATGGACTAGTAGCACAGGGAATAAAAAAGATGCCGTTGTTCGCGGAGGTGCATGGAATTTTGCCCCTAGCCTTGCTCGTGCATCAACGCGTTTAATTTTAGCGCCAGATTTTAGAGCTAATTATATTGGCTTTCGCTTAATGAGCGAACGATAATATTTAATGGGGAAGCGGTGCTTCCTCTTTTTAATGATTACAAAGACGGCTGCGCTTTACATTGCTCATTGTGTTGAGAATGTTAAAGTAAGCGCAACTACAATAAGAACGAATTTCAAAGGTCATCCAGCCTCATGTTTAAAAAACTCCGTGGTATTTTTTCAAACGATCTATCGATCGATTTAGGTACAGCCAACACACTAATTTATGTAAAAGAAGAAGGTATTGTATTAAACGAACCTTCAGTTGTTGCTATTCGTCAAGAGCGTGCTGGTGGACCTAAAAGTGTTGCATCTGTAGGTACAGAAGCTAAGCAAATGTTGGGCCGTACGCCTGGTAATATTAAAGCTATACGTCCAATGAAAGACGGTGTGATTGCTGATTTTTATGTTACTGAAAAAATGTTACAGCACTTCATCAAACAAGTGCACAATAATAATTTTATGCGCCCAAGCCCACGCGTGCTTATTTGTGTTCCTTGTGGAGCTACTCAAGTTGAAAAGCGTGCAATTCGTGAATCAGCAATGGGTGCAGGTGCTCGCGAAGTCTACTTAATCGAAGAGCCAATGGCAGCTGCAATTGGTGCCGGTTTACCGGTGTCTGAAGCAACGGGTTCTATGGTGGTTGATATTGGTGGCGGTACAACAGAAGTCGCTATTATTTCACTTAATGGTGTTGTGTATTCATCTTCAGTACGCATTGGTGGTGATAAGTTCGATGAAGCCATTATTAATTATGTGCGTCGTAACTTTGGTAGCTTAATCGGTGAAGCCACCGCTGAGAATATTAAACACCAAATTGGATCGGCATTTAAAACAGACGAGCCAGTAGAGATAGAAGTGCGTGGTCGTAACCTTGCAGAAGGCGTACCTCGTTCGTTTACGCTTAACTCGCATGAAATCTTAGAAGCATTACAAGAGCCACTAATGGGGATTGTAAGCGCTGTCATGGTGGCGCTTGAGCAGTCTCCACCTGAGCTGGCATCTGATATTTCAGCGCATGGTATGGTGTTAACTGGCGGCGGCGCATTACTTAAGGATTTAGATCGCCTGCTAATGGAAGAAACGGGCATTCCAGTGGTTGTTGCTGATGATCCACTTACGTGTGTTGCACGTGGCGGCGGCAAGGCCCTTGAAATGATTGATGTGCACGGTGGTGACGTTTTTAGTTACGATTAATGAAATCAATGTTTGAAAAAACGGTTTCTTTGCAACTGCGACTTTTTGTCGCAGTGCTTTTGAGTATCGTATTGATCCTTGGAGACAAGTACACGCAAGGTGGCGAGAACATTCGTACTAGTTTGAATACGTTGGTTAGTCCACTTATTTATGTTGCTAACCTACCTTACGAAGTATTTAGCTTTAGCGCCAAAAGTTTGCATACCCGTGAGCAGTTACTAACCGAAAACGAAGCACTCAAAAAGAAGCAAGTATTGCAAAGTGAGCAAATCCAGCAGTATGAGTTTTTAGCAAAAGAGAATCAAAAACTTCGTGCATTACTTGGCTCTTCCTCTAAACACACCAATCGTAAAATTATTGCTCAAGTACTTTCTGTTCATTCAAATCCTTATAGTCACCAAGTGGTGATAAATCGGGGAACCACCGATGGTTTAAGCGAAAGCCAAGCAGTGATTGATGATATGGGGTTAGTCGGGCAGTTGACTAAAGTTGGTTCAACAACCTCGCGAGTGCTGTTAATTACAGATACCACTCATGCAACACCGGTGCGTATATTACGAAACGATGTGCGCACAGTGGTTGAAGGTATCGGTAAAATTAACGTGCTAAAGCTATCACATGTGCCGCATAGCTTAGATGTTCGTATTGGTGATGTGCTGGTGACCTCTGGCCTAGGTGGTACCTTTCCTGAAGGTTATCCGGTTGCGGTGATCACCGAAATAACTCGTGATGAAGGCCAACCTTTTGCGCAAGTATTTGCTGAGCCGATAGCTCAATTAGATCGAATTCGGTTATTAGTGGTGTTATGGCTAAATCAGCAGGAGTTGATGGGTGATGATTAACCGTCATATGCTCTTAATCGCATTAAGTATTTTCTTTGCATTAGTAATGGCGCTAATGCCGTTACCTTTTTCACTTGAACCATTTCGTCCTGATTGGGTGCTGTTGGTGCTTATGTACTGGTCTTTGGCTTTACCGCATCGATTAAATATAGGGACTGCTTGGGTTGTTGGGTTATTAATTGACTTAGCAACAGGCTCTTCATTGGGTGTTAATTCATTAACTTATTCAGTGTGTATTTTTGTTACTGCAAGTAACTTTCAAAAAATTCGCAATTTTTCATTGTGGCAACAAAGCCTACTTATAGGCTTGTTCTTAACGCTTTACCATTTAATGCAGTTTTGGTTAAATCACTTTTTACTTGGCGTTTATTTTAGCCCGCATTACTTATGGCCTGTATTAACAGGCATGTTGAGCTGGATATGGGTATTTTTATTACTTCGAAAATACCGTAGACATTTTAGGATCAGATAATGACTTGCGCAGTATATTTAGCCTCCGCGTCTCCCCGTCGTAAAGAGCTTCTAACCCAATTGGGTATTGAATTTTCACAGTTTAGTGTTGATGCCGATGAAAGCCAGCTTGCTAATGAGCGCCCGCATGACTATGTAGAGCGTTTAGCGCGTTTAAAGGCGCAAATGGGCGTAGAACAAGGTTATACTGACCGGCCTGTGCTAGGTAGTGATACTGTGGTGGTGATGGATAACCAATCCTTATGTAAGCCACGAGATAAAGACGATTTTACTCAAACCTTAAAGCGCTTATCAGGGAACACGCACCAAGTGTTAACTGCCATCGCTTTTGCGACACCAGATAAAGTACTCAGTTGTGTGGTCAGTACAGATGTCACCTTTAAAACACTCAGTGATGAAGAAATACATGCTTATTGGCAAACGGGCGAGCCTCAAGATAAAGCCGGTGGTTACGGTATCCAAGGGTTAGGTGGGCGCTTTGTAACGCATATTTCGGGTAGCTATTTTGCCGTTGTCGGCTTACCTTTATATGAGACAGAACAATTATTACATACATTCTTAAGAGGGTAGCATGAGTACAGAACTACTGATCAATGTCACGCCAAGTGAAAGTCGCGTTGCCCTAATCGAAAACGGTGTATTACAAGAAATTCAGCTAGAACGTATTGGTAACTTAGGTATCGTGGGTAATATTTACTTAGGTAAAATAAGCCGCGTGTTACCAGGTATGCAAGCCGCCTTTGTTGATATAGGCCTAGAAAAAGCCGCTTTTTTACACGCTTCAGATATCGTTAATAGTGCCTCTATTGTTGAGGGCGTTGACGACGAGCCGATTAAAAAAGTCCAAGATATTCGTGAGCTTGTTCGCCAAGGTCAGTACATTATGGTGCAAGTGGTTAAAGATCCTTTGGGTAGCAAAGGGGCACGTTTAACCACTGATATCACGATACCTTCACGGTATTTAGTGTTTATGCCTGATGCGACACATGTTGGGGTGAGTCAGCGTATCGAAACGGAAGAAGAGCGTGCAAGGCTGAAAAAAATTGTAGCCGAATACGGCGATGAAAACGGTAGTTTTATTGTCAGAACAGCTGCTGAAGGCGCAAGTGAAGCGGAGCTGAGACACGATGCAGCTTTTTTAAAAAAGCTCTGGGATAAAATTGTCTCTAGACGCCGAAAAACCAGCAAAGCCAGTATCTTGCATGAAGATCTTACACTTGCCTTTAGAACGTTACGTGATTACGTAGGTGAAGATATGGAGCGCATCCGTGTTGACTCTAAGCTTACCTACCAAGAGCTTAAGCTGTTTACTGAAGAGTTTGTGCCTTTGTTATCACAAGTGCTTGAGTATTACCCAGGTGAGCGCCCCATTTTTGATTTATTTGATGTAGAAAGTGAAATTCAAAAAGCACTGCATCGTAAAGTTACTTTAAAATCGGGTGGTTATTTGATCATAGATCAAACTGAAGCGATGACCACTGTTGATGTAAATACAGGCGCTTTTGTTGGTCACCGTAACCTTGAAGAAACTATTTTTAATACCAATGTTGAAGCAACCTCAGCTATTGCCCGTCAACTAAGGCTACGCAATTTGGGCGGTATTATTATTATCGACTTTATTGATATGGTAAGCGATGAGCATAAACGCCGTGTAATGCACTCATTAGAATCTGCACTCGATAAAGATCGTGCCAAATCTAATATCAATGGTTTGTCGGCATTAGGCTTAGTTGAAATGACCCGCAAACGTACCCGCGAAAGCCTAGAGCATGTATTGTGTGATGTATGCCCAGCATGTTCAGGGCGTGGCTCACAAAAAACAGTCGAGACAGTCTGCTATGAAATTCTTCGTGAAATAGTTCGTGTTAATCGCGCTTACGATGCGGATAAGTTTGTAGTGTATGCTTCGCCTGCAGTATGTGAAGCGCTATTAAATGATGAGTATCATAACCTCGCCGAATTAGAACTATTTATTGGAAAGCAGGTCAATATTCAAACCGAAAGTTTATACAGCCAAGAGCAGTTTGATGTGGTAATGATGTAATGAAATTTAAAGCGGCCTGTTTTTATTGTGTGCGAAAATTATGGCAAATAAGTGCTGTAATTTTAGTACTACTGGCCGTGATTGTTTCTATTTTAAAATACACCTTACCCTACGCGAACGATTATAAAGGAGATATAGAAAGCTACCTTGATGATAAGTTTGATATTAGTTTATCTATAGGTGCTATATCAGCAAGTTGGCAAGGCAGTGGTCCCGCTTTAGTACTCGAAGAATTATCATTTAAAGACAACCAAACAGCCCCTATCTCTTTAACCATAGCTAAAACCAGTTTAGAGCTAAACCTTTGGGAAAGTTTAAAGTCGCTGCAGCTTAAATCAAATTACTTTGTGATAAATGGTTTTCATACCAAGGTTAATGTCGCTAATTTATTTGCTGGTAATCAAGATGAAGTTTCATTTGAGCAAAAAGAGCTAATAGAAGGACTATTTTTAGGCGAAACCGGTCACTTTGCAATAGAAAACTCCAGCATCAGCTTTGTACTAGAAGATAACAAAGAACGTAAACTGTTATTAGAAAACATTGTATGGCAAAACCAAGATAAACAGCATCTTGGCAGTGGTAGTCTAGCGCTACCGGGTATTTCTGTGGGTAATTTTGATGCCCGTATTGCGCTCAAAGGTGAAACCTTAGAGCAAATGATAGGGGATCTGTATGTGCAAGCTAATCAGGTTGATGTGTCAAATTGGTTAGCCCAGTACATTAATACTCAAAAGCAGCAACTGCATAGTGATTTAAATTTACAAGCATGGCTTAGGTTAGAACAAGGCTTAGTAAGTGACGTAAAAGTACAGTGGTTACCGAGTGCGGTAAATTGGCAACTCAATGAGCAAACACAAAAGGTCAGCCTAAGTGAAGGGGGATTTCATTTATACCCTGAGCAAAATAGCTGGCGGTTAAAAAGTACCGGCCTAGCTTTTAGTACCAACGAGATAACGTGGCCTAGCCTCGAATTTGAAGCTTTATTAGGCAAGCAAAATAAAATATGGCTACAACAACTCGATTTAGCCCTATTAAATGATTTAGCAGAATTAACTAATTTTACTGATTTAACTCCTTTTTTAGCTCGCCAACCCAGTGGTGAAATAAAAAACGCGTATCTAGAGTTTGCCGATGCAAAGCAATGGCAGTTGTGGTTTGAAGCCGATGAAATTAGCTGGCAAGAAAAAAACGCCGTACCCGCCGCTCAATCTTTAAGGATTGATGGATTAGTTAATCAGCAATATGGCCGGATCACTATTTTTGGTGAAAACAGCCACTTAATTACAGGTGCTAGTTTTAGTAATAATATTGACTATAACCAGCTAAACATCGAATTAGATTTAGCGAAGCGTTCAGGCGATTGGCATATTAGCAGTGATAACCTGTGGTTTGATAACAATGAAGTGACCTTAAGCGCGCAGATGCAATTAAGTTTAGGTAAGACGCCTCGCTTAGATTTATATGCCGAAGCATTTGCCCCCGATGCCAGTATTGCCGGTCATTATTTTCCTTTAACATTAATGAGCCCTGAGTTAGTTAGTTATTTAAATGGCGCAATAAAATCAGGTGAAGTAACAAATGCTCAGGTGTTATTTTCTGGTCCATTATCAGGCTTTCCATTTGACAATGGTTCTGGGCAGTTTGATGTTTTAGCGCAAATAGATAATGCTACCTATCAATTCGATCCGGCTTGGCCAGCAGTCACAAATGCCAGTGTAAAGCTGCATTTTGCAAATGAGCGAATGGATATTTATAGCCAGCAAGGCCAACTGGTAAACCTTGACGTTGGCAGTAGTGTACATGTGAGTATTGATGACTTAATGGGCGATGCGCCATTGGTGGTTAGTATTGATAAGCAAGCTGAGCTTGAAAAAATGCACGATTTTTTTGTCGCCACGCCTTTAGCAAATCCGTTAGCTGATATTTTTAATGTTGTGCAAGGACAGGGGCTTGCCAGCGCAAACATTGAATTGCTAATCGGTTCACAATTTGAGGGCGGAGCGAGTGTAACTGGTAAGGTTAATTTACTCGACGCACCTCTTTATATTTCTGCTCCCGGTATTTCGCTTGAGCATTTAAAGGGTGAACTTAGCTTTAATAATCAACAAATAAACCTCACCGATGCTACGGCTACATGGCTTGGTATGCCATTAACGATTAAGTACACTAGTGACGCAAACGCAGAAGATTATCGCGCTAATATAAATATAAATGCTCAGCTTGATGCGCAAACACTCATAAACCATGGTCAAGGTATTTTAGATGGTTACTTAAGCGGGCAAAGTGACGTTGATATTGCTTTAGAGCTTAATTTTACCGAGCAAGGGTTTAACTATCGTGCCGAAGTTGAATCGCCACTTATTGGCTTAAATAGTTCCTTGCCAGGAGTATATACAAAAAGCAGTGAGCAAATTTGGCCTCTGAGTGCGGTTATTCAAGGTGATGATATCTCTAATTTGATCACTGCAAATATTAATGAGTTATTTTATTTCAATGCCATTCTAGACAATACTCAATCGCAGTTTACCAACGCTCATTTTATCATCGGTGAAAAAGACTTAGGGCTTAACTCACAAAATTTAGCGGTGAGTATTAATTTAGCGCAGAGTGAGTTATTACCTTGGATTGATTTAATTGATCAAATTATTAATGTGGCTAAAACGCAGCCTGACAGTGCCTCGCCGGGCGTGATGCCGCCTTTACATGAAGTGGTTGCGAATATTAACTCTTTTAACGTGAGTGGCATGCAGTTTAATGATTTTGATATGCGTTTATCGCCCCTAAATAATAATTTGCAATTAAAGCTCAATGCCAAAGAGTTAAGAGCCGAAGTATTTATACCTAGCGGGCAATCAAGTCAGCCGATTCGAATTAATAGCGATTATTTAAGGCTTAACTTTTTAGAGGCCGAAACAGAGCAACCAAATGAAAAGTCGACCCCGGAACAACTTGCTTGGCTTGCAAACTTGCCGGCTATTGAATTTGAATGTGCCGATTGTAAGATCAGCCATTATCAGCTTGATAAGGTAAGTGCTTCATTGTTAGGCGATGGTAAAAAGCTACTTATTTCTGAGCTAGTGGTGGATAAAGGCGATCATATATTGCGCACTAAAGGGCAATGGCAAAATGGTTTAACGGCAATGAGCGGCGAACTTAAAAGTGATGATATTGGCGCCTTATTTAATGAATTTGATATCACCACTACTATTAAAGACTCAAACGCGAATCTAAATTATCAACTAAATTGGCAAGCGGCACCTTATAACTTAGACATTGCTAGTTTAGACGGTGAAATTAGTTGGGATTTAGGCGAAGGCCATTTAACTGAAGTCAGTGATGGAGGCGCACGGGTATTTTCATTACTGAGCCTTGATTCATTAGTGCGTAAGCTAAAACTTGATTTTAGAGATGTATTTTCTAAAGGTTTTTTCTATAACAGCATGAAAGGTACGATGCAGATAGATAAGGGCATTGCCTATACCCAAGATACTAAAATGGATGGGGTGCCTGCCGATCTCTCGATTAAAGGGTATGCAAATTTAAATACTCTCGAAATTGACTACGACTTAGCAGTAGCACCGCAAGTAACGTCGAGTATTCCAGTAATTGTGGCTTGGATGGTTAACCCAGTAACGGGGCTTGCAGCTTTAGCAATTGATAAAGTAATTCATTCTGCGCGAGTGATCTCAGAGATCAACTTTAAAGTGACGGGCAAAATGAACGATCCTCAGGTACAAGAATTAGATCGTAAGAGCCGAGAGGTGACTTTACCGCAAGCAGCACAAAATCAGCCGCAAGCATCTTCAGAGTTAAAGCTTAAAGATGCTGAGGTGAGCGCAGCGCAATGAGTAAATCACTTATAAGTACAACACCTGCGATTATTGCATTGCAAATGTGCTCAGGCTTAAACCCTGATGATAACATTGCCACCTTAAAGCAAGCCTTAGCTGCTCTGCCAAACACGCGACCTTTGTTAGTATGTTTACCAGAAGCGTTTTTAGTGTTTAGTAAACACGCTGGTGATACGTTGTTAGTGTCTCAGCGTATTGAACAATATAAACAGCAAATCAGTGAATTGTGCCGTAAACATAATATTTGGTTAAATGCTGGCACCATGCCAGTGCCCTATAACCAACATAAGTATTACGCTGCCTCACATTTGTTTAATAACCAAGGCGATATTGTTGCAAGCTATAACAAAATACATTTATTTGATGTTGAGGTAGATGACCAGACCGGCAGCTATCGAGAATCCGATTTTACTCAAGCGGGCGATGAGGTTGTGGTTGTTGATTCTCCCTTTGGTAAAATTGGTTTAACAGTGTGTTATGATTTGCGCTTTGCTGGTTTATTTAATGCTTTAGTTCGCAAAGGCGCCGAAATTATATTAGTACCCAGTGCGTTTACTGTGCCTACAGGTAAAGCGCATTGGCAGCCGCTACTTGCAGCACGTGCCATAGAAACGCAGTGTTATGTTATTGCTGCAGCGCAATATGGAACACATGAAAACGGTAGGCAAACTTATGGTCGCAGCCTGATGTTATCGCCTTGGGGTGAAATATTAAGCGAAAAACCAACAGGGCTTGGTTTTATTAGTTGCACCGTAGATTTAAACCAGTTACACAAAATTAGACGAGATATGCCGCTGCAATCTCACCAACGATTTAGAGAGCCATTATTATGAATTCGGTTGAACAGCATTTATTACACGACAGCCAGCTAAATCGAGAAGAACTCGAAAAAACATTAGCTTATATTCACCAGCACAAAGTTGATTATGCCGACCTTTATTTTCAATCGAGTCATCATGAGTCTTGGGTATTAGAAGACGGCCTTGTTAAAGAAGGGTCTTATAATGTTGAGCGTGGTGTTGGCGTACGGGCTGTTAGTGGTGAAAAAACCGGTTTTTCGTATTCAGACGCAATCAATCTTGAAGCGCTAAACAAAGCAGCCACGGCTGCACGTAGTATTGCCGATGCCGGTGAAGATAAAGCTGTTAAAGTATTCAGCGATGTGGCTGCAAAGCAGCAGTTTGCGCCACATCAGCCTATTTCTAGCATGAGCGACACCGATAAAGTTAATTTGTTACGTGAGCTTGAAAATTATATTCGCGAATTAGCCCCTGATGCTGAGCAAGTTATTAGCTCAATGTCTGCGGTATATGAAGAAGTATTAATTGCAGCTAGCGATGGCACCTTTGCTACCGATATTCGCCCACTGATCCGTTTAAACTGCTCTGTATTGCTAGAGAAAAATGGTCGCCGTGAACGTGGCGGTGCTGGTGGCGGTGCGCGCCTAGATTATGGTTACTTTAAAGAGCTGGTTGATGGTAAGCCGCGTTGGATGGGTTTTGCAGAAGAAGCCGTTCGTCAAGCTAAAGTAAACTTAGAAGCTATTGATGCCCCTGCAGGTACTATGGAAGTGGTATTAGGTAATGGCTGGCCAGGCGTGTTGTTACACGAAGCGGTAGGTCATGGTCTAGAAGGTGACTTTAACCGTAAAGGCGCATCTGCGTTTAGCGGTAAAGTAGGTCAAAAAGTTGCTTCAGAGCTATGTACTGTGGTTGATGATGGTACTATGGCCGATCGCCGTGGTTCACTCAATGTAGATGACGAAGGCACGCCTGCAGCCTATAACGTACTTATCGAAAACGGTATTTTAAAAGGCTATATGCAAGATAAAATGAACGCGCGTTTGATGGGAGTAAACTCAACAGGTAACGCACGTCGTGAGTCATACGCACATTTACCTATGCCTCGTATGACTAACACTTACATGTTAGGCGGCGAGCACAGCCAAGCTGATATTATCAGCACGGTTAAAAAAGGTATCTTTGCGCCAAACTTTGGTGGCGGCCAAGTAGATATTACCTCAGGTAAGTTTGTTTTTAGTGCCTCAGAAGCTTACTTGATCGAGAACGGTAAAATCACCCAACCAATTAAAGGTGCAACATTAATTGGTAATGGTCCCGAAGTAATGCAGCAAATCTCTATGGTAGGTAATGATTTAGCGCTTGATAAAGGCGTAGGTGTTTGTGGTAAAGACGGTCAAAGTGTACCAGTAGGTGTTGGCCAACCAAGTTTGAAAATTGATCAGTTAACAGTTGGTGGCACGGCTTAATTTCATTACAAAGTCGTTATAAAAAACCGCGTTTTTACGCGGTTTTTTATTTTAAGAATTAAAGCTCAAAGGGAGCAACACCGACAGCTTGCATTTGATAACCCACTTGGGCTATTTCGCCAGACCAAGTTTGCGTTTTAATAACGCCCGTTACAACAATTGCATCATATAAGCTATCGATAGGCACACCGCCTTTAATAGTTACATGAACCAGCTGGTTTGGCGGTGGGGGTGGCACATGAATACAGGCACCAAAGTAAGGGACTAATAAAAACTCGGTAATAAGTTCGCTGTCACCTTCAAGTGGCACAACAAACCCAGGTAAGCTAACAGACTGCCCATCAAGTGCTTTAACAACCGGCGCGTCCAAATCAGGTTGCACCCAGTTTTGCTCACTGCCTTCGTGATTAGCTTGTGCTTGGGTATCTATTTGCACATGCCCTTGTGGGATCAAGTCTTCCCAAAAAATTTCCTTCGGGGGATTTGCAATGCTAGCAAAGCTAATTAGCACTGCACTTAATAGCATTAAAGAGTGTGTAGTTACTTTAAACAACGTCATGATCATCCTAAAGTTTATATTTTTATACTCATACCATCACTAAGAGAATAAAAGTAAGCGCGTGTAGCGGGGATCAAGCCAATAATGAATCCCGCAGCCATAATAACGCCAATCAAAGTGAGTTCATAGTCAGAGAGCATACTGATATTAATACTCACTCCAGCTTGGCTTTGTAAGTAACCCGCGGTCGTACCCATAAGCGCATAAAATAGAGTGCAACCTACTAAGCAGCCTAAAAAGGTGGTAAGCAGTGATTCCATACTGATCAGTGAAAATAATTGCCAAGGGCGGGCGCCCACAGAACGTAATATTGCCAGTTCTCTGCGGCGTTGATTAAGGTTAGCAAGTAATGTGGTTAACATACCGAGCAAGCTAATAATGACCACCACAAATGAAAATAACAGCAGTATTTTTTCTATTATTGCCAGCATTTCCCAAAGCTCTTTTAAAGTGACTGTGGGCATAATCGCTAATAGAGGCTCTTGTTTATATTGGTTAATGTTACGCCTAATTTGTAGCGTATAAAGCGGTGAGTCGAAGCCCATTAAAAAGGCGGTAATTTGTTTTGGGTGCCCAATTAATGCATGGCTCGAGTGATCATGATGATCGTCATGATCATGATGGCCGCCACCATGAATCAATTCAATTGCCGCCAGTGGCACATGCAAGGTTTTATCCACCGGGGTACCGGTAGGCTTTAAGATACCAGCCACTTTAAAAGGGTTATCATCATGATGATGAAAGCTAGTATTGCCCATGCCATGAGAAATCACAATTTCATCACCAATTTTATAGGCCAGTTTACTTGCAACCTCACTACCTATAACAACTTCATTGATGCTAGAAAAAGCCTGTCCTTGTTCAAATGCTAAGGGTTGTTTTTTAGCAAATCGGTAGTGCTTAAAATAATCGAGTGTGGTGCCTAAGACAGCTTGACCTTTATGGCTATCGCCAAGGCTGATAGGAATGCTCCATTTAACCCCGCGCTGTTTTGTTATGTATTGATAGCTTTGCCAACTCACCCCATTGTTGGTATGGCCAATTCTAAACACCGAGGAGAGGAGTAATTGAATATCGCCAGTGCGTGCGCCAACAATTAAATCGGTACCCGAAATGGTATTACTAAAACTACTTTTAGCATCTACGCGAACTCGCTCAATACTGAGTAATAACATGACGCTAATCGCAATAGTGAGCAATGTCAGTAATACGCTGGCACGTCTATTTAGCAAACTTTTATAGGCAAGTTTAAATAAAATCATACATCACCTTGTAAATTTACTAAGTCGATTGTGCGGCTAAAGAGTGGCTTTAATGTTTCATCGTGACTGACAAAAACAAGCGTGCTGTTACTTTTTTTTGCTTGTTCAAATAGCAGCTTAATAAAGCTTTCACGATTTTGGGTATCAAGTGCTGAAGTAGGCTCATCGGCAATAATAAGTTCAGGGCTGCCTATAAATGCGCGTGCTGCAGCAACACGCTGTTGTTGCCCAATACTTAAAGTGGCAACATTTTGATTATGAAAGTGCGCCTCTAACCCAAGTGCGTTGAGAAGTCGGGCGGCTTCTTTGGTTAAACTATCAGTTTGGTTGAGCACGTGTTGCTGACGCTTTTTCGAAAATTGGCACCCTAAACATACATTTTCTAATGGGGTTAAATAAGGTAGTAAATTAAAGTTTTGGAAAATATAGCCAATATGATCCGCTCTAAATGCATCGCGCTGTGCATTGGTAAGCGCACTTAGATTTTGGTTCAAAACACAAAGTTGGCCGCTAGTGGTTACATTAATGCCTGCTAGTAGTGCCAGTAAGGTAGATTTACCACTGCCGCTTGGCCCATGTAAAAAAACATGTTCACCTTCATCAATGGCGAGTTGCTCAATAGTGAGAGTGGGGCTGGCTGCTTTTTTATGCCATTTAAAAGATACATTCTCAAGGTTGATCATAACGTCTTACCAACTCCAATAGTTAAGTCTTTTGCGCATTTTAAATTGTCTAATAAGATTAAGTGGTTTAGCTTTGAGCTTTTCATCACTATGCAACAGTTCATTGGTTGCGCAAAGTACTCGTTGGCTTGAGTTACCATCTGTGTATGGGTGTAATTCTTGGCAAAAAGTTTCAATATTATCCACAAGTTCTTTTGGGTAAGTTAGTGCATAGTCTATTGCGGCTTCAACGTTATTTTTATCCGTAATATCAAGTAAGTGTTTTTCAGGTGCTTTATTGCAAAACGTTACAACTGGTTTTCGTTGTACCAAAAACATCAGTAATATAGATGAAGTGTCGCACAGCATTACATCAGCAGATTGTAATAAAGGAATAACATTGTCTGTTTCAACAAAGGTTAGATTGTCATTACTTAACGCTTTGTATTTATCAACCCACTCTTGTGCCATTTTAGGATGAAACTGAACTAAGAGTCGCCATTTACCGCTTTCACTAAAGTGTTTTATTTGTTCATAAAGTTTAGGTGCAAGAGATAAGCGTTTTGAGAATGTAGAGCAGATCAATACTGTTGGGCGAGAGTCTGTTTCATCAATGTGGCTAGGCTTTGAGTTACCGTTAAAAAATTGATCTAGGGGAGGCCAACCTGTTTCTACTACCTTAAAATAACCCAATTTTTTTTGTAACGCCGTAAATGGAGCCGTTGTATTTGGGCCTTGTGTACAATATAAATCAAAGCAGCCCCGCACTTTAAAGTGATCGTTTTGGCCTTTTTTATTTAGCTTTCCAGCATCAAAGCCGTGAAAAACAGCCACTTTCTTTCCGGGAAAAAATGTAGGGATAGAGTTCGCTGGTGCAAAGGTTGCGTCAGGCGCCCATTGATTTATTTCATGAATAGAATTTAGTGTTTTTTCATCACTTTTCAAAAAGTCAGGATTAACATTATCACCTTCTAAAAACCATTTAACTTCCCCTCCTTGAGCTAATATTTCTGCTTGCAAAGGCCTTAAAATAGCATAGGAATAATTTTGGGAAATATACATTAAATATTTCTTATTCTTAGTGGCAGTTAAATAGTTCAAGCTAGCTCCTTAGGGCAAGTAATCATGCAAGTTTACCCCAATGCGCCAGCTAGATAAATATACTGAGATGATTTGTTTTTAGCCTAAGATTGAGCTTTGTGGTTGGCTAGATTATTATAGGGCGCCTAACCCCAATTCCATACTTTGCTCTTTGAGCATGCCAAACCCCGGAGATAGCATGACTAGCTATAAAGTTTTAGACGTAAACGATGACTTACCCATTCGTACCAAAGGTAAAGTACATAGTGGCAAAGTGCGTTCAGTTTATTGGTTAACCGATGCAGATAGCAAACGCTTAATAAATGAAAAAGGCTATAACGTTCCTGCCGATACTGAATTAGCCATTATGGTTATTTCAGACAGAATTTCTGCTTTTGATTGCATATGGCAAGGTGAAAATGGCCTAAATGGCGTTCCTGGTAAAGGGATTGCATTAAACTCAGTGGCTGCTCATTGGTTTAACATGTTTAATGAAGCCGGTTTGGCGGGTAATCATATTGTTGATATTCCTCATCCATACGTATGGATTGTTCGTAAAGCCAGTACAGTTAAAGTTGAAGCGATTGCTCGTCAATATATTACCGGCAGTATGTGGCGCGACTACGCCAAAGGCGAAAGACACTTTTGTGGTTTGCAACTTCCAGAGGGCTTAAAAGCGAATCAAAAGCTTGAGCAAGTACTTATAACTCCCTCTACTAAAGGTATTATAGAAGGGGTTGCTGATATTCCTGCCGTTGATGATGTAAACATCACTCGTGAAAATATTACAAACAACTTAGATGTTTTTAATTTTAAATCGGCTGACGATGTCGCCAAATACGAAAAATTATTGGTAGAAGGGTTCGAGCTAATTAGTAATGAGCTAGCTAAGCTCGGGCAAATTTTCGTAGATACTAAATTTGAATTTGGTTACGTAGAAGATTTAAATGGTGCGCAGCAACTTATTTATATTGATGAAGTAGGGACACCCGATTCATCGCGTATTTGGGATGAAGCATCTTATAGAGATGGCAAGATTGTTGAAAACTCAAAAGAAGGTTTCCGTCAGCTGTTAATTAATAACGTACCAGAGAGTGATGTGTTATTAAATAAAGACCGTATGGCTGAGCGTGAGCAGTTAGCAAAAGATTATATTTTACCTGAGTCAGTAATGCTTGAAGTGTCTGACACTTATGTGGGCATCGCGAGCAAAATTATTGGTAAAGAGATTATTATACCTAATGATCCGCGCCAAGAAGTGATTGCTATTTTAGATGCTGATTACGGTTTAATCGTTAAATAACGTAGTAAGTAGATAGATATAGCAAAGCTCATTTTAACTAATGATAAAGTATTTATTTTAAGTTACTGAACTATAATTCTTGCAATTAGTGCTCGTCTCTAATTAACTTAACCTATGGTGAATTTTTGGGTGTGGTTATGTTAGAGCGAGCATGGCAAGTTATTGCAAAACGTCGTTATTTATTAGTACTGGGTGTATTGTTTAGTGTATCGGCTTTTGGTAATACCATTAATTTGGTTATTAAAGATCAGCATGACCAAGTATTGCCTAATGCTGTCGTAGAAATAAATCATTTACCTTCTTCAAAAACTTCGGGCAATTTACCCACAGCGGTAATGGATCAAGTTGATAAACAGTTTTCTCCAGAGTTGCTTATTGTGCACCAAGGTCAGTACGTCGACTTTCCAAATAGCGATAATATTCGCCACCATGTTTATTCTTTTTCAAAAGCTAAACCTTTTCAATTAAAGCTCTATTCTGGCCAGCCAGAAGAACCTATTAAGTTTGATAATCAAGGTGTTGTTGTTCTAGGCTGCAATATTCATGACTCCATGGTGGGCTATATATATGTCGCTAACAGTAGTCATGTGTATACCAGTAACGAGCAAGGCCAGATAAAGCTGCAAGTAGACACTTTTCCTGTGCAAGCAAGTGTTTGGCATTCACTGCAAACAGCTCCCTTGGATAATAAAAAACAGTTTAATATAGAATTGACCAGCCCGTTATCAATAACTATAAATACATCTACCCCTGCACCACGTAATACCTTTGGCAGTCAATTTAGGGAAGGCAATGGCCAATAATTTACGCAGTCGCATTACAACGCTTTGCGTTGGCTTGGTATTACTCACTACCTTGGTTAGTTTACTGAGCTTTTGGTGGTCTACCAGTAAATTTCAGGCAGAAAAAGTGCAACAAAATATAACGGTTGCGCAAAGCGTTTATAAACAATATTTAAAATCAAAAGAGAGCTTATTATTAACAGCCGCAAAGGTGTTAACTGCTGATTTTGGTTTTAAGCAAGCGGTTGCAACTCGTGATGCAGCCACTATTAGCAGTGTGTTATACAACCACAGTCAACGGATCAATGCGGATCTTATGCTGTTGCTCGATTTATCAGGGCGGTTAGTGTCAGCTAATGTTAATGCACAAAATTTTGCCGATAATCTACAACCCTTGATGGATGAGTTATTAAATAATTCTGAGCAATCGAGCTTTGTGGTGTTAAATAACCAGCTGTACCAAGTGATTTTATTGCCAGTTAAAACTCCCAGAACCATTGCTTACAGTTTGGTCGGATTTAAAATAACATCTGCAGTGGCCACTGAGCTAAAAAGCTTAACCGGAATGGAGGTTAGTTTTGTTGCGCAATTAGATGATTTTGCAACAAGCTCGCTAGTATCCCAACCAGATAACTTTCAACCAATAGCGTACTTTACCAATAAAACTACGGCTCGTTTTTTTGCCGAATACTTGACCTATGAAAACGAACAAATAGCTTTACCCTCTTTACAATCGCATCCGATAACCTTACTGCTTAGCGCAGATTTAACTTCGAGTTATCGCGATATTGAGCAATTATTATTAACGCTGATCACACTCGCTGTTTTAACTATGTTATTTGGTGTGATCACCAGTAGTTTGTTAGCAAATAATTTAACGACAGGACTTTCACAGTTAGCGGTTATTGCCAGACAGTTTGCAAAAGGCGACTACCGCTTTAAATTTGAAGGTAAAAAGCAAAGCAGTGAAATAGAAACGCTCGTGAATGCTTTTAATAACATGGGTAATGATATTAATAAGCGTGAACAGCAAATTAGCTTTCAAGCACACCATGATACCTTAACGGGATTTTATAACCGTTCAGCCATGTTAGATTTATTAGCTAAGCGGCTCACTAATGATGCGCGGTACACGCTTGTTGCTATTGATATAAAAGGCTTAAGGCATATAAACGATAAGCTTGGTCCACAAGTAGGGGATGGATGTTTAATTGCAGTGGCAAACCGTATTCGCCAATTTTCTGATGAGCTAGGTGGTTTTCATGCTCGAATTGGTGGCGATGAATTCTTAACGGTTTACCCTTGTGCAGAGATTGAGCAGGTAAAATGTGCTGTAGCCGATTTGATTGAGCAATTACAGGCACCTTATCAGATTAAAAGCTTAAAAATAAGTTTGCGTTTTAACGCTGGGATTGTGCAGTACCCTGGACAAGGCGTTAAAGCGGACGATTTAATGCGACGTGTACTCATTGCTGTAGATGCAGCTACAACGAGTCAGCAAAGCTTACATTATTATCAAGACGGTGAAGATGAGGCGTATTTAGACCGTTTAATTATGCTTGATGAACTCAAACAAGCAATTGATGATGATAATGGACAATTATTTATGACCTATCAGCCTAAATTGAATATTAAAAGTCAGAAAATTGATAAGGTAGAGTCTCTTATTCGTTGGCAACGAAAAGATGGTGGCTGGGTCTCGCCTGAGGTCTTTATTGATTTAGCCGAGCAGTCAGGGTTAATAGTAGAGCTGACCGCTTGGGTTGTCGAGACTGTGATTGCACAAATAGCCGATTGGTCAAAAAAGGATATTCATTTACAAGCCGCTATTAATGTTTCTGCCCAAGATATTGCTCATTCAGGTTTTCACGCTTCGTTGGTAGCCACCTTAAATAAATACCAAGTAAACCCAAGCTCTGTCACTATTGAGTTGACGGAGCGCGATATGATTGAAAATGAAGCCCAAGGTATTAAAGCGTTAGAAGATTTAAAAACTATTGGCGTTAAAATTTCATTGGACGATTATGGCGTAGGGCAAACATCACTAGGACGGTTAAAAATGTTACCTATTGATGAGCTTAAGTTAGATAAATGCTTTATTTTAACTTTGCATGAGTCACAAAAAGATCAATACATAGTGCGCTCTTCAATCACACTGGGTCACCAATTGGGGTTTTCTGTTGTGGCTGAAGGGGTAGAAACCGCTGAGTCTTTATCAATGCTTCACGAAATGCAATGCGATCATGCGCAAGGTTACTATTTAAGTCGCCCTTTAAAAGCGCAGCAATTAGAACAATGGTTAGAGGAATATCAGCGTGTACATTAAGTTATTATTCGCCTTGGCACTCTCATTTTGTAGTGCGTTAAGTATGGCTGCTACGGGGAAATTATTAGCAACACCTGGGGTGTCTCAAATTGAAGGCAGTGCAGGGGGCGGATTAGTTCCTTGGGCACAATTAGTAGGGTATGCCAGTGAAGACGAATGGGCTGTTAATGGTTTTTGTAGTCGTGCTGATGTTACTGACTATCGTCTTGATGCCTGCGGCATGCAACTAAACCTATTCAATCGTGTTGAGCTCAGTTATGCAGTGCAGCAGTTTGATGTGCCTGCACTCAATACCGAAATAGAGCAGTCAATTTCTGGGGCTAAAATTCGTTTATACGGTGATATTGTTTACAGTAAGTGGCCACAGCTAAGTGTGGGCGTACAGCATAAATCACTAGAGGATGGCACAGTAGCAAAGTTAGTTGGCGCAAAAAATACCAGTGGTACAGATGTGTACCTAGCCGCCAGTAAATTACATTTGGGCGCACTTGCTGGGTACAACTGGTTTTGGAATGTGACTACTCGCTACAGTAAAGCCAATCAGCTAGGACTGTTAGGATATGGCGGGGCTAATGAGGGCAGCCATATTTTAGTAGAAGCAAGTAGTGCAGTTTTTGTAAGTCGTGAACTTGCCATTGGTGTTGAATATCGACAAAAAGCCAACAACTTGGGGTTAGGCGAACAAGATTGGCGTGATTTATTTATAGCGTGGATACCAAATAAGCATATGAGTGTGACTGCGGCCTATTTAGATTTAGGGCGGATTGCTGGTGTTGATAATCAAACTGGCTGGTATTTATCGGTTACGGGGTATTGGTAATGAAACTGAGTGTATTTATTTTTTGTTGTTTAAACTTACTTGCAGGGTGTACAACCCAACCCAACACCTCTTTGTATCACCAGCTTGGCGAACAAGCTGGGCTTGAGAGGCTAACTGATAGTTTTATTACACAAATAGGTAATGACAAACAAGTGTTTCATTACTTTGAGCACAGTAATATCAGTCATTTTCGACAAGGGTTTATTAGCCATTTATGTTCGCTGGTGGAGGGCCCTTGTGAATATAAAGGTGACTCTATGGTTGCTATTCATACAGGCATGAACATAAACGAAAAAGACTTCAATCACGTTGTCGATTTATTAATAAATGCAATGAACGAGCAAAATATCCCACATACAGTGCAAAATAAAATTTTAGCTAAAATGGCGCCATTGCGTGGCGAAATTATTAAAATTTAACAGGTCGCAGTCATGCAGCCAATATATTGAGCTTCAGTTATAACTTTCTAGTTATAATTGACAGATCAGCTGATATTTTTTTGCGTTGCATATATAAGTTTAACCTGTGTTTTAAATTTCTAATAAATGTACTTTTATTAGAATGCCTACCTGAATTTGTCCTTGCTATTTCACTTTCAAATTGGCTATTAGTGGCAATTGGATATGGCTTAATACCTACGATATTGAGCCCAACTTCACTATGAAACTGCATATCAACATCAACAGGTCTAAAAAATGGCTTTCTGTGCAGAAGTTTCTTAGCCCCCTCAAGAGATAATATATATCCTTGAGCTCCATTTGGGACTTTAAAGTAATTCCCCAAAACAAACTCACTCTCAAGGGGGTGTGTATTAATAAATGCTAAATCTCGGCTATCGGAAAGTTTTATAAAATCCCAATTTTTTAATTTTTCTGCTGATTCAATCGTATTAGTTAAATGCGATTTAATTATAATGTCGTCCTCAAGTATTACGCACATAGGTATCGAGTGTGTAACTATATGCTCCCAGACTCGCATATGGCTAATGTAACAACCTATTTCTCCTAGTGTTAAGTTGCGATGATATGAGTTTTTATTCTTTTTCGGGCAATACCATTTGAGGAGCTCTTGCTCACCAAGATGTTTACCAATAGTAGCTTCAAAGCGTTCAGCACTTATATTAAGATCTTTAAGTCGCTTTTGAACCTCATACCAACGGGATTCACAAGGTTTCATGTTGATAATAAATATCGAAGTTTTCATTTTTTAATTAACCTGAGCTGCGGATAAGAAATTACTAATTTAAAGGAACTAAATGCTCGTTCCATGATCCGATCATTCGACCAAGAGTGATTAGAACAAAAAGGAACGAGCATGAACAAGTTAGTTGAAACGTACTGTGATGTCGATGATTTTTCAAAGTTATTTTTCCCAAGCTGGCAGCGTATATTGCTCGAAAATGGTGAAATTAAACGTCGAAGAGCATGCCGCTTATCTCCGTCAGAGGTGATGACTATTATCATCCATTTTCACCAGTCACATTACAGAGATTTCAAAAACTACTACCTTCACTATGTTTGCCGTCAACTTAAAGCCTATTTTCCAGAGTTGCTGAGTTACGCAAGGTTTCTCGCGCTTATGCCTAGTGTGGTGGTTCCGATGTGCAGTTACCTCACATCAAAACTTGGCAAGCCCACAGGTATACAATTTGTTGACTCCACTAAAATAGAAGTGTGTCACATCATCAGAGCTAAAAGAAATAAAGTGTTTGAAGGCGTTGCTCATCATGGAAAAGGCACTATGGGTTGGTCATATGGATTCAAACTACACTTAATAATTAATCATTTAGGTGAGATTGTGGCGCTAAAGCTCACAACGGGCAATGTGGATGATCGAGAGCCTGTTTCTGATATGGCGGACTCTATCTTCGGAAAACTCTATGGCGACAAAGGTTATATCAGCAAAGCGCTCTCTGGTGAGTTACTAGAAAAAGGTGTCGAGTTGATCACGACGGTTCGAAAGAATATGAAGAAAAAATTTGTTTCATTGTGGGACAGGGCTTTATTGAAAAAACGATTTATAATCGAAACGGTGAATGATCAATTGAAAAACATTTCTTACATTGAACACTCTAGACACCGCAGTATGCATGGCTTTATGCTAAATTTACTTGGTGGATTAATTGCCTATTGCCTAAAAGAGGAAAAGCCGTCATTAGATTTAACATCGCAAGAACTTGAAATTTTAGAGAGTAATAATCTAATGTTGGCTTAACCAGATCTCAGGTTAA
>NZ_AUTH01000085.1:0-72159 GCF_000497975.1 Pseudoalteromonas sp. TB41
ATGGCAAAAGAAAAGTTTGAACGCGTAAAACCGCACGTAAACGTTGGTACAATCGGCCACGTTGACCACGGTAAAACTACACTAACTGCAGCAATCACTAACGTACTTGCAAAAGTATACGGCGGTGTTGCTAAAGATTTCGCATCAATCGATAACGCTCCAGAAGAGCGCGAGCGTGGTATCACAATCTCAACTTCACACGTTGAGTACGATACGCCTACTCGTCACTACGCACACGTAGATTGTCCTGGTCACGCCGATTATGTTAAAAACATGATCACTGGTGCTGCTCAAATGGACGGCGCTATCTTAGTAGTTGCTGCGACTGACGGTCCTATGCCACAAACTCGTGAGCACATCCTACTTTCTCGCCAAGTTGGCGTTCCTTACATCGTTGTATTCATGAACAAATGTGACATGGTTGATGATGAAGAGCTACTTGAGCTAGTAGAAATGGAAGTTCGTGAACTTCTTTCTGAATACGACTTCCCAGGTGATGACTTACCACTAATTCAAGGTTCTGCACTTAAAGCACTTGAAGGCGAAGAGCAATGGGAAGCTAAAATCGTAGAGCTTGCAGAAGCACTAGATACTTACATTCCAGAGCCAGAGCGTGACATCGATAAGCCATTCATCATGCCTATCGAAGACGTTTTCTCAATCCAAGGTCGTGGTACTGTTGTAACTGGCCGTGTTGAAGCTGGTATCATCAACGTGAACGACGAAGTTGAAATCGTTGGTATCAAAGAGACGACTAAGTCTACTTGTACTGGTGTTGAGATGTTCCGTAAGCTTCTTGACGAAGGTCGTGCTGGTGAGAACATTGGTGCACTTTTACGTGGTACTAAGCGTGAAGACGTTGAACGTGGTCAAGTACTAGCTAAGCCTGGTTCAATCAAGCCACACACTACATTCACTTCAGAAGTATACGTACTTTCGAAAGATGAAGGTGGTCGTCATACTCCATTCTTCAAAGGTTACCGTCCACAGTTCTACTTCCGTACAACTGACGTAACAGGTGACGTACAGTTACCAGAAGGCGTAGAAATGGTAATGCCTGGTGATAACGTTAAGATGACTGTAACGCTAATCGCGCCAATCGCGATGGACGAAGGTCTTCGTTTCGCTATCCGTGAAGGTGGCCGTACTGTAGGTGCTGGTGTTGTAGCAACTATCGTAGAGTAATAATTAACGTTTAAGTTAATTGTTAGAAAAAGGTCACTTAGGTGGCCTTTTTTAATGGCTGCGATTTACATCATGTGAAGGTGGCGCAGTTACCTTAGGCGTAGGTGCTTTGTAGCAACGTTCAACGAGTAATAATTAGCCTAGCTAATTAATACTAAAAAAACCCGAGCTTAGCCTCGGGTTTTTTAATGTCTGCAATTTACTTCATGTGAAGGTGGCGCTCTTACCTTAGGGGTAGGTGCTTTGTAGCAACGTTCAACGAGTAATAATTAGCCTAGCTAATTAATACGAAAAAAAACGAGCTTAGCGTCGGGCTTTTTAATGTCTCAAGAAAAATACAGGTTTCAGGTATTAGGTGCGAGGCTTCAGGCAGAGCAAAGCGGTATTAATTTGATCATCGTAGTATGGGTTGAGTTTTATCGAACTCAGAGGATAAAGCATGAAGGTGGCGCACTTACTTAGGCATCGGTGCTTTGTAGCAACTATCGTAGAGTAATCATTTGTTGTAATGCATTAAGCATTAATAAAACCCGAGCTCAGTCTCGGTTTTTTTATGCCTGAGGTAAAATGTAATTATTAATGTTATCGCTGTAACAAAGTAGGAGTATGGACTTAATTAGTTAGTAACCAGCACTCTTACGTAATTCATCAAGCATATCTTGGTTACCCATCATTTCGTCAAGCGTTGCCCTGACTGCATTGTCAGAGGTATTGTCATAAACTGAAAGTAGATGTTGCGCCATTTGCTTCGTATAACCACCTTGTTTATTTTGAGCTTGGTAGTATTGCGCCATCAACCCTTGTGCAGCTAAGCGACGGATATAATCATTCGAGTCTTGCTCTAACAAGTTTGTAAACTGCTCTGCAAGGCGGTAATCAAGTACCGGTGTTTGAGTTGATAACTCAACAGCTTGAATTTTAAATTTTTCGTCACTACTGTTGTTCGCTAAATTTAAAATGTTACCCACTACTTCATAGTCATACTCAGGCATAGTAGATTTATTTAGAATATACATATTCATTTGCAGTTGGCTCAGTGCAGCTAACCTATTTAAATCAGAGATGCTTGGATCTAAAGTTTGCTCTCTTAATTGAGAGTTTATTTGTTTAGCATAATCAGGTTCTGATTTGATCCTTAAATCATAGTCTTCTGGTAAATCTGCATAAAAGCTATAAAGAGGATTTTGCTCACGTCGTTTTTCATCTTCTTGCTGCTGTTTTTCCTCTAGTACGTCAAGAACAAGCTCCTTAAATTCGTCGGTATCTTGTTCTTGATAAGAGTCATTAGCGTGCAGTTTTAAGTTTGCTATTTTGCGTTGTAGCGAACTTACTTTCTTGCTTAGTTCGTCAATTAGGGCTTCATTTGATTGCTGGTATTCTGCAGGAGTACTAATAGAAACTGTGGAGCTTAGCTGTTGCTGGTTGGGTTTATTAAGCGAACTGGCCTGATCTTTAAAAAATGTTCCGTAGCATGAAATTACCAAGGCAAGTGTTGCTATAGCAATAGTTCCTTTGTTTATAGTCATAAAATAATCAGCCTCTAAAATGGGTAATTTATCTGTTTTCGAAATATAAGTCTGTTAAAAAGTGTGTTAAATGAGGGTTAAATATACGGGTTAATTAAGAATGCGGGGCGTGAGTGGCGAAATACGGTGTTTAAAGTGGCTATAAGCGCTAGACCTAAGCCTAGCGCGTAAAGCTTAATGAGATTTTGCGTATTGCTCAGCTTGCTTCCACACTCTTAGCGTATTGCCGCTTAAAATCTTTTTAATATCGCTATCGCTGTAGCCTCTATCCATTAAGCCTTGTACAAGGTTTGGGTAGCTAGACACATCTTTTAAACCGATAGGCAGTGAGTCACCTACGCCGTCGTAATCAGAGCCAATACCAACATGCTCTATACCAATTAACTTCACAACGTGATCAATATGATCAAGCACTTGCTCTAAGCTTGCAAATGGGTAAGGGTTTTTAGCGCGGTACATCGCATCAAAATCTTTACTTAACTTAGTACCATCTTTTTTTACCGCTTCTTTTTTACTTTTTAACTGTTTGCCCCACGTACCTGCTTTAGCAGTAACAAAGCTTGAACCAAAGTTAATTTGAATAACACCACCGTTCTTTTTAAGAGCTAATAACATGTCGTCATTCATATTACGCTCAAAACCTGGTGTGTATTTACGTAGTGATGAGTGTGATGCAATCACAGGGGTGTTAGACAGTTCCATCACTTGATAAAACGCATCGTCCGAGATATGAGACACATCAATCAGCATGCCGATATTATTCATCTCTTTTACTAGTTCTTTACCAAATGGGCTTAGGCCTTTCCACTTGCGACGAATATCGTATGATGAGTCAGAAATATGGTTGCTTTGCGAGTGAGCAAGGGTGATATAGCGCACACCACGGTCAAAAAAATGCTGTAGGTTGTTTAAATCGCCTTCAATGGGTGAGCCGTTTTCCATGCCCATAGCAATCGACATTTTACCTTGCTTAAATTGTGCTTCGATATCGCTTGTTGAGCTGGCAATGGCAAACTTGTCAGGTGCACGTTGTGCAATTGCTTCCATACCATCAATCAATTGATTCGCTAATTGAAAGCTTTTGCCTTTGCCTTCAAACTCTAAATGAGCAGGAATATAAATCGACATAAATGGCGCGTTTAAACCGCCTTTTACTGCACGAGGGTAATCAAAATCGCCGCCATCAGTAGCTTTAGTTACATCAGCCCATTTTGCGTGAATACGGTAAGGTACATCAATGTGGGTATCGATTAAAATGGTATCGTGTGCAAGCTTAATTGCTTTATCCGAGGGATTAATTTCTGCGTGTACTGCACCTGTTAATGCAATCGACATTGCAATAACTATTGAGCTTAGTTTTATCATTTATAATGGCTCTTTAAGTTAAAAAAGCCATTGTCTATTTTTACGCCGTGTCTGACAAGTTTACTCGTCGAATTGCGCTTCACTTTGTAGTGCTTTGAATTCACTTTTAGAAATTATGGTGACCGACTCATGTAGCTCAGAGAAAAATACCATAGCTTCGCCGCTTTTTAATTGCTGATTTACTTGCGCTACTTTACTTTCAATACTGAACTCTTGTTCGCCATAGTCAGTGCCTTCGCGCAAAACGTAGCTTTCAATTAGGTTGTACAGTGTGTCTTTATCAAGTTGTTCAAAAGGAATAATCATAGCCACTCTTTATCGGTGTTATTAAATACACATTGCTTAAAATAATCAGGCACCACTTGCTCTAACCAAAACACGGGTTTAAATGGGTTGTTACCGCTAATAAAACCTACGTGGCCGCCCTTCTCTGAGATACGCAGCGTAACATGCTCACTCACATTCTGACTACTTGGAACTGCTTTAATCGACAGCATAGGGTCGTCTTTGGCATGAATAATTAGTGTGGGTGTCGCAATATCTTTTAAATACGGCATGGCACTGGCTTTTTTGTAGTAGTCGTGCGCATTTTCAAAGCCATGTAGCGGTGCTGTAAGCTGGTTATCGAACTCTAATAAATCGTCAATTTCCATTAACTGATCGGTGGTGATCGGTATTTGCTGTTTAATTTGTGGTAGTTTGCGTTGCATCGACTTTTTCATCCGATCGAGCAAATATTTTTGGTAAATTTTACCTAAGCTTTTACGAATAACATCACTAGATGATGACAAATCATAGGGCGCAGATATCACGGCGGCTGCACTAAGCGGGCAGTGAATGTGTTCTTCCCCTAAGTATTTAGCCAGCACATTACCACCCAATGAAAAGCCAACCGCCACAATCGGGCGCTTTGGAAATTGCTGTTTTAAATGGTTTATAAAAAAAGCTAAATCGGCAGTGTCGCCACTATGGTAGGCTCTTGGCAGGCGATTGACTTCGGTTGAGCAGTTTCTAAAGTGCATTAGCACCACTGCAAACCCTTGCTTTTTTAATGCTTTCATCATGCCTTTGGCATAAAAACTATTTATGTTGCCTTCAAGTCCATGAAGTACCACTGCGAGCGGCGCCGTTTCGTTATGCGGGAGTGACCAAGCAAGCTCAATAAAGTCACCATCGGGTGTATCAAGTTGCGCAAGTTCGTAGCGAGTATGGTGAAAAGGGCGAAAAAAACGCGGCATTATGGTTTGAACGTGTCGGTTGGTCATCCACCATGCGGGTTTGAACTTAGGGATCATGTCTGTACTACGCACTTTGCAATAAACGAAGCGCTAGTGTAGCAAATTTTTTATATTTAAAAATAAAAAGCGCCTAATCAGTAAACTAATAAGGCGCTTTGTGCGTCGTGCTTAATGCTGTTCTTTAATATCTGCATCGTGTACTTTTTTCATGAAAAAATACACAAAGAAGAGGCATAAACTAATAACGACGCCTAAAAATCCAAATGATAAAAATAGTACTGGGTCGCTAAAAAAATCTCTAAAGAATACGTCCATAATGGCCTCCTGATGTCTATGGGTTAATCATAGGCTGGCTTGGCAGGGCTTGATATGATCCAGATCAAGCTATTTAAAAGATTATAAAATGGGCAATGCAGATGTTGATTTTGATCAATAAAGTTAAGTCGATTTTGCACTTTTTAGTAAATTATCTGCGATTTTTTAATCACTTTTATAATAAAGATGGTCAGCAAAGTTCAGCTTTGAATAACCGTTGCTTTGTTTTAGGTTAAATAAAATAAACCTAGTGTTAAATATATTTGACATGGCTAAAGAGTGAACTTATAGTTTTAAAGTCAAAAATATTTTACTTGGGGTTAGCTTTATATGACTCGTTCAGAGCACTTTAAAGAATTTTTACAAAGCATAAGTTTTAGAGAACTGACGCTGAGTATCGATTTACTAGTAAGCGTGTACATATCTTACTTTTATGTAAACAGCCTAATGAATGCGAGTACGCAGCAGCTTAGTTCTGTTTCTTGGTTATCTGGTTTATTGCTACAGGTGTTAATTTATTCTGTGATACTTATAGTATTGAGCTATTTATTACTTTCATTTATCAGTGATAATGAATTAAATCAGCCACCTGATGTGAGAGAAAAGCAAATAAATTTAGTGGGTTATAAATATAAGGCCATAATATTACAGACGGGAATTTGTGTTGCTATTGTTCAGTATCAAATTGAAGCTAATAACTGGGGCCCAGCCATTGAATATAATATTCCATACTTACCAATGCACGTCATGGTAGGTGCTTTTTTGATTGCCGAAATAGTCAACTATATAGCGCAGCTTTATAAAGGTAGAACGGGTAATATTTATGAGTGAGTATGTAATAACTAACTCTATTCGAACATTACGCTTTTTACGCGATGAAATGACGCAAAAGCAATTAGCAGATGCTATTGGTGTAACTCGGCAAACGGTAATGGCAATTGAGGCAAATAAATATTCACCCTCTCTAGAAGTGGCTTTTAAAATTTCTATAGTTTTTAACTTGCCATTAGAAGAGGTGTTTCAATACAAAGCCAAAGATATGCAGCTTGGTTTATAAAACAAACCAAAGTAACCACGTATATTACGAGCTAATATTCATAATATAAGTGATATGATGAAAATAATGGTGAAAAATCATGCCAAATATTTATCGCTGTTATTGGGCGTTGAACAGGCTGTTAAATCCATACTATTAACTACATCAATCAATATTATTTGTTGCTGCTTTTCTAACTTCAACTCGGCGCCGAGAAGTGCTTTTCGAATTGCGGCGTAATCGGTAATCTCGGTTTGAATTGTTTTTAAATAGGCGCGGGTAGTACGTAGAGGCTTTAATACCTGCTGCTCAAATTCACTAATAGATTGTTCAAGCTTGCTCAGCTGTGTTTGGTTAATAGCTAGATTGAGAGAATCTAAGTAATACAGCAACAAGCATAGGTTGACGTTTTTACCTTGCAGGTTTTGGTAATCTAACAGGCGCGCTTGCATGCCATCTTCGCTATAAAGCTGACATGCAAACTGCCAAAAATCGTTGCTGTTAAGCAAGTTCATCGGCGAATGCCTGTTCTTTTTGTTCCATCTCTTCAAGGGCCATTAATAACTCTTCTTCAACATTATTAAGCTTAGGCGTAAGTGTGGCTTGCTTGGTAATTAGCTCTTTGAGCTTAGCTTTATTTTCATCGTTATAAAGTGTGTTATCGCCGAGCGCCTCTTCAACGTCAGCTAATTCTGCAGCAAATTTATCCAATTGTTTTTCAAGCTTTTCAATTTGCTTTTTAAGCGGTTGAATCGCTTTTCTAAACTCGGCCTCTAAGCGCTTTTGCTCTTTTCGGTTTACTTGTGAGTGGGCTTTTGGCTCGTCATCGGTGTCGCTTTTAGCGGCTTCTTTATTAGCATTAAGCAGCCACTGATAATACGCGTCTAGGTCGTAACCAAACTGAGTAACTTCGCCGTTATCAACTAAGTAAAATTCATCAGCGGTGTTTTTAAGCATGTGGCGATCATGCGATACCGTGACCATAGCGCCTTCAAAGCCTTGTAATGCCATAACCAATGCGTGGCGCATTTCTAAATCAAGGTGGTTGGTTGGCTCATCGAGTAACAGTAAGTTTGGCTTTTGATAGACTAACATAGCTAGCACTAAGCGCGCTTTTTCGCCGCCTGAAAAAGGGGCAACAGGGTCGAGTGCTTTATCGCCTACAAAGGCAAAGCCGCCTAAAAAGTCACGCAGTGATTGTTCGCTGGCTTTAGGGTTTAAACGTTGCAGATGAGTGACGGCACTGGCTTTTAAATCAAGTGATTCCAATTGATGCTGCGCAAAGTAGCCAATGTTTAACCCCTGATGCTGAAACACTTCACCTGCTTGAGGTTGTAAGTCACCAGAGAGCAGCTTAATAAGTGTTGATTTACCTGCGCCATTTCTACCAAGCAGCGCGATACGGCTACCTGGCACTAAGTTCAGCTTAATACTGTTTAAAATGGTCACATCACCATAACCGGCTTTAGCTTTGTCGAGTGTCATTAGCGGGTTAGGCAGAGCGGTTGGCTCGGCAAATTCAAAATCAAATGGCGAGTCAGCATGTGCAGGGGCAAGTTTTTCCATGCGTTCTAGCGCTTTAACGCGGCTTTGTGCCTGTTTGGCTTTACTGGCTTTAGCTTTAAAACGAGTAATAAATTGCTCTAAGTGGGCAATTTGATCTTGTTGTTTTTCAAACATGGCTTGTTGCTGTAATAAACGCTCAGCTTTTTGGCGTTCAAACTGCGAGTAATTGCCTTTATATACATTGATAAGTTGTTTATCTATATGCCAAATTTGATCAACCACCGCATCTAAAAACTCTCGGTCATGAGATATCAGTACCAATGTACCAGTGTAGGCACGTAAAAAACGCTCAAGCCAATACACAGCATCTAAATCAAGGTGGTTTGTAGGCTCATCCAGTAACAGCAAGTCGGCATCGCGAATAAGCGCTTGGGCTAAGTTTAAACGCATACGCCAACCACCCGAAAATGCACTTACTGGGTTTTCTATTTGGTTATTAGCAAACCCTAAGCCATGTAATAGCTCTCCTGCCTTGGCTTCTATGCTATAGCCTTTAATATTTTCAAGCTGAATATGCACTTTAGCTTGAGTGTCGCCATCATTGGTTTGCTCAGCTTCACGCAAAGCAATTCGTAGCGCATAATATTCAGGGTGGCCTTGCAGTACGTAATCTATAGCGCTTATTTCAAGGGCGGGGGTTTCTTGTTTTACTGAGGCCAGTGACCAATCTTTAGGAATACTGCAATTACCGCCATCCAACGAAAGCTCAGACTTTAATAAACTAAATAGCGTTGACTTACCACAGCCATTAGCACCAACAAGGCCTACTTTGTGCTCTGGAAATAATGTAGCCGATGCATTTTTTAATAAAGCTTTGCCACCGCGAAGCAGTTCTATTTCTGAGATTTGGATCATAAATACGTTACTTTACTGTGCCTTGATTGAATTGCAGCCATTATAACACGGATCTTATTAGCTATATCAATCGTATCAAGTAGGCAAATATTGCGATAAAATAACGTCAGTTAAAATGGTAGGAAAAACGAAGTGAAACATAAAAAACGATTTATTGCTGGAGCAACGTGTCCTGAGTGTAAAACCATGGATATGTTAATGCTCTACAAAGAGCATGACGTAGAAAAAGTTGAATGTATGCAGTGTGGTCATAAAATGGCTCAACCAGAGCAGGCTGTGCAGGCATCAACACGCCAATTTGAACAGATCATTGGCGTGTTTAATCCAGGCGACTAAACCTAAACAGTTTAGTAATGCGGTGGCGGAGGCTCCGGCATATTCGACATCATAGGTTGCGATGCTTGCGACTCTTTAAGCTTTTCAGCCAGCAACTCGGTTTGGCGCTTTATTTTTGCCAACTGTTGCTGGTGAACTTTTATTTCATCATTCAAAATTTCAATTGTTTCGTCTTGAAAAGCCACTTTAGCCTCAAGTTCCATTAGCCGATGTTCAATTGTGTTCATTTGGTTCTCGTATAATAAAGCGCTCAGCGATTCCGCTCGAGCTTTCAGTTAACAATGATTTACCGTTATCTGTAAATGCCACATCAAGTACCACTGCCGATTTGGGCTTACTGCCTTCTCGCGGAGTGACTTGCCATGTTTGAATTTTTTCACCGCTGGTTAGCTGCCATAAATCAACCCGTTTATTGGGTGAACCGGTTGCTAATAAAGTGCCTTGATCGTTAAAGCGCACTGCGGTAAAAATTTTCTGACGCGCAATATACTTTAGTTTACTAACAAGGTCACCTGTAGTCAGCTTCCATACATTTGCTTGTGCCATACTGTCGGCGGTAAAAGCATAGCGCCCTTGAGGATCTAAAGCGACCTGCGTTACTCGGGTTGGGTGATTAAAGCGATGAACTACTTGCCCACTTTGAGTATCCCATAAGTAGGCAACATAATCGTTAGAGCCGCTTAGTGCATAGCGCCCGTTGGGTGATAGGTCAACGGTATTTACTTTTTCTTGATGGCCTAAAAATTCAATGCGCCTACCTGTGTTAAGGTTTATAAATACCACAACGCCATCGCTGCGCCCGTAAACAACACTTTGGCCTTGGTTGCTAATGGCAATATCGCGAATGCTGGCTTTTTGTATTTTATAAAAGCCTTTATTTTTGCCGGTGGCAATATCCCAGACCGCAAAGGTGGTTTTTTCGGCGGTAACAGCCACGCTATTATCAAAAGCAATGGCTACGGCATAAACTAAGCTATCTTCAGCCTGCTGTTGAAACCATTGGTATTTAAGCGCTTGCTGTTGATTATCCCAAAGGGCGACCCCATGATGGATAGAAGACACTAAGCTGTATTGACCATCGTGCGATAACGCAGATGAAAAGGCGCCCTGTGCAGTGTGCTCAAAACTGGCCACTGCTTGTTGTTTTTCATCACTACATGCAATTGTTAATAAACAGCAAGTGGCGACTAAAAAAGTACGAAATAACGACATATTACAGGTATTTCCTCTTAACTCTTAGTGACTGAGAGGTTAGACTAGGTCTCGTTAAACGCCTAGGTTGTTTGTCTAATCACTGGATATGTTTTTAGTTTAGCTATTAAACAAGCAGCCTACCATGTAGGCCGTTAATCTTTAACTAGTAATATTACAATAAATGGCAACTGCAAAGTGTGTCGGAGATTTAAAATGAGAAAGACGATTAAATTGTCATTGATTGCAGCGTCAGTTTTAGCGCTTACAGCTTGTAATCAAGAAGCAAAAAAAGAGCAAGCAGACGTTAAGCTAGATACTGTAGCACAGCAACAAGCGTACGGTATTGGTGCATCAGTAGGTAACTTTTTAAATAAAGATCTAGCGGATAAAAAAGAAATTGGTATTGAATTAGACCAAGCTTTATTAATGCGAGGCTTTGAAGATGCACTTGCGGGTAATGCAAAAATTGACGAAGATAAAATTCGTGAAGTACTAACAGCATTAGACGAATCAGTGCGTACTAAACAAGAAGAAAAAGCAAAAGTAGAGTCTGAAAAAAGCAAAGCTGAAGGTGAAAAATACCTAGCTGATAACGCTAAAAAAGAAGGCGTGATGGTTACTGAGTCTGGTTTACAGTACGAAGTAATGAGCGAAGGCGAAGGCGCAAAACCAGTAGCAACTGATGTGGTTAAAGTACATTATAAAGGCACATTGTTAGACGGTACTGAGTTCGATAGCTCTTACTCACGTAACGAGCCGACAACGTTCCCACTAAACCGTGTAATTCCAGGTTGGACTGAAGGTTTACAACTTATGCCTGTAGGGTCTAAGTACAAATTTACTATTCCTTCAGACCTTGCTTACGGCGATCGTGATTTAGGTAAAATTCCTGCTAATTCAACACTTATTTTTGAAGTTGAATTATTAGAAATTCAAAATGATGCAGAAGCTGCCGCTGCAGAATAAGCGTTATAGATAATAAAAAAGGGACCTTAGGTCCCTTTTTTATTACGTTGAATAACTAATTAGTCAGTGTGATTAGAAAATAAGTTATCAATCAGCTCATCTTCAAGTGCAAAGCGCGCTTCGAGTGCTTCACCCATTACTGAAAGATCGTTATCAAAGCCTTCTAGTAAATCTTCAGCGTCTACCTCAGCGTACTTATCGTTGAAATCCAGAGCGATGTCAGTGGTATCTGAAATACGTGGGTATATCGTATTAGCGAGTTGCTGGCTTTCTAGGCCTTTCTTTTCGCAGGCTTTAGCAATATCGTCGTACACTTCAAAGTGGCCGGCAGATAAATAATCCATTAAAATTTGGCAAAATGCCTGAATTTGTGATGGTTCAGGCAAAGACTGATCTTTTTTCTCATAAGGTGAAAAGCCTGCAATTTTACAGTAAAGCACAATCAACTCTTGGCGTTCGTTTAACCAATTATCGATGACCGTATGGCTACCCCCCCACTTTTGTTGAGCTTTTTCTACACGCTTCAGCATAATTCTTCTCCTAAGCTGGGTTGGATTTTTTAAATTAAAAATAAAACTTATGTTATCCAAGATATATTTAATTGGCGTGTATATCAACAAGTAAAATAGATGTAATACCAGAGGGAATTTTGTTTAAGGGTATAAGTTGTAAGTAATTTATTCCAGGCAAGAAAAAACCACCTATTACGGTGGTTTAATTTCTTTATTAGACTTGTTTAAACAAGCATTCTTATTTTTATTAGAGATTTTTATTATTTTTATATTAACAATTTTTGTTATTGTTTTGTTAACGCGGGAGATACAATATCAAGCTTTTTTAGATGTTGCAAATAGTTTAATGAAAAGTTTTTATTATTAACGTTTGTTTGGTTGTTTTATGTACAAAGCAACATGAAAATTAAAAATTACTTGATCTAGCGCTACTCTGTAGCGATTTAATCGCTTAGCGATAGAGGGGGCGTGAATATGGTGGTACAATCTTGCACAATTTCTAAAAGCCCTAGGACTCTATACGCTATGAGCGAATTAAAAAACGACCGTTATTTACGTGCCCTTGCCAAGCAACCTGTTGATGTCACGCCGGTATGGATGATGCGTCAAGCAGGACGTTATTTACCTGAATACCGTGCTACACGTGCACAAGCGGGCGATTTTATGAGCCTGTGTAGAAATGCTGAGTTAGCCTGTGAAGTAACATTACAGCCTTTGCGCCGTTACCCATTAGATGCAGCTATTTTGTTTAGTGATATTTTAACTATTCCCGATGCAATGGGATTAGGCTTGTACTTCGAAACAGGCGAAGGCCCTAAGTTTGAACGCCCAATTTCGTCACTAGCTGATGTTAAAAAAATTCCTAAACTCGATCCTACCGATGAGCTTGGCTATGTAATGAACGCAGTGAGCACTATTCGTCGTGAACTTAAAGGCGAAGTGCCATTAATTGGTTTTTCTGGTTCGCCTTGGACACTTGCAACTTACATGGTTGAAGGTGGTAGCAGTAAAGTATTTGGTAAAATCAAAAAAATGGCGTTTGCTGAGCCGCAAACACTGCATTTATTACTCGATAAACTAGCTGATTCGGTGATAGATTACTTAAACGCGCAAGTTAAAGCGGGTGCGCAATCGCTAATGGTATTTGACTCATGGGGCGGTGTACTAAGCCCGCGTGATTACAACGAGTTTTCATTGCAATACATGCATAAAATTGTTGATGGCTTAATTCGTGAATACGATGGCCGTAAAGTACCGGTTACTTTATTTACCAAAAATGGTGGTCAGTGGATTGAAGCGATTGCCGCAACGGGCTGTGACGCAGTAGGTTTAGATTGGACTATTAACATTGGTGATGCTAAACGTCGTGTTGGCGATAAAGTAGCACTGCAAGGTAATATGGACCCATCAATGCTTCATGGTACGCCTGATCGTATTCGCCAAGAGGTTGGTACTATTTTAGAAGACTTTGGTACTGGCAATGGCCATGTATTTAATTTAGGCCACGGTATTACACCAGATGTTGACCCAGAAAATGCCGGTGTATTCATTAACGCCGTGCATGAATTAAGTGCGCAATATCATAAATAGTTTCTAAATAACGATGAGTTATTAAAAAAGCCCGCTTGATTCAAGCGGGCTTTTTGTTACCTAGTGCTTGATATTACTTAAACAAGCGATTTAAACCATTTAACGCCGCAACTCGGTAGGCTTCTGCCATCGTTGGGTAGTTAAACGTGGTATTTACAAAGTAGTCGATGGTGTTGCCACCATTTTTTTGTTCCATAATAGCTTGGCCAATATGCACAATTTCAGAGGCACGCTCACCAAAGCAGTGCACGCCGAGTACTTCTTTGGTTTCAGTGTGAAATAATATTTTTAAACTGCCCACATCGGTGCCTGCAATTTGCGCGCGGGCTAAATGTTTAAATTGCGCACGTCCCACTTCATACGGTACTTTTGCAGCAGTTAATTGTTGCTCTGTTTTACCGACAGAACTCATTTCAGGGATAGTATAAATACCGGCTGGAATATCAATAATCAGCTTTTCATCACAATTACCACACGCGATGGCATCTGCGGCAATTCGACCTTGATCAAAGGCAGCACTAGCAAGGCTTGGATAGCCAATAACATCACCTACCGCGTATACATTGTCTACTTCTGTTTGGTAGGTTTCGTTTACTTTTATCTGTCCGCGGCTATCTGCTTTTAAGCCAATGGCTTCTAAATTAAGGGTGTCAGTGTTACCGGTTCGGCCATTGGCAAATAAAATACAGTCAGCTTTAACACGTTTGCCCGATTTTAAATGCATAACAACGCAGTCATCACGGGTTTCAATGCGATCAAACTCTTCGTTATGACGAATTACAATACCGCTATTCCAAAAGTGATAGCTTAATGCATCAGATATTTCAGCATCCATGAACGCCAATAAGCGATCGCGAGTATTCACTAAGTCGACTTTGGCACCTAGCCCTTTAAAGATAGACGCATATTCACAACCAATTACACCCGCGCCGTATATAAGTACGCGATGAGGGTCGTGTTCAAGGCCTAAAATAGTGTCACTTTCGTAAATTCGTGAGTGGGTGAAATCAACCCCTGGTGGGCGATAAGGTCGTGAGCCGGTAGCAATAACAATCGTTTGTGCAGTAAGGCGCTCAGTAGAACCGTCATTACGTCTAATTTCAATAGTGTGCTTATCAACAAAGCTAGCGTCGCCTTGAAACATATGAATGCGGTTACGATCGTAAAAACTGCTGCGTAAGTTTGACTGCTTTGAAATTACCGAACTGGCATGGCGTAAAATATCAGGAAAGGTAAGTCTTACCGGACGCTCGCCTACGTTAAATAAAGGATTTGCTTTGTATTCAATGTAGCGACTAACAGAATGACGAAGTGCCTTTGAAGGAATGGTACCCCAATGTACACAGCCACCACCCACGGCTGTTTGGCGTTCAATAACCGCTACTTTTTTGTTACTTTTAGAGAGGTTCATAGCGGTCCCTTCACCGCCAGGACCCGTGCCAATAATGATTGCATCATATTGGTATGTCACGGGTACTTTTTTCTTTTCTGGTTGTTTGGCCACAGCCACTCCTATTTTAACTAAAAGAGGCTTTTAATAACCTCGCATTAAGTGCTAGCCATGCCTGTTTTTGTGTTTCCCAGGCGGCCTCAAGCTCGTGATATTGTGCCATTAATGCCGACTTTTCACACTGCTTTGCCATATTATTTTTTTTAGCTTCCAACACTTGTTTTTGTAATGAGCAATAATTTTGCAGTTTTTTAAGCAACAAATCGTACTCTTGTTGTAATAATGTAAGCTTATCTTGCGCTAAAGGCAATTTTGCGAGGCGACCTTGTGTTTTGCTCATCAAGGTTTCTGCTTTAGCTTTTTCTATGCGCTCAACCGGTGTGCGCTTTAATTTACTCGCTAAACCAAGTGCAGCTAACGAGCGGATCATCCATTTAGTTGGGTCGTAATGAAACCACTTAATGCCGTTGCGGTAATCGCTAGCAAAAATATGATGAAAGTTATGATAACCCTCCCCATAAGTAAATAAGGCTAAAAAGCCGTTATCGCGTGCGGTATTTTTTTCTGTGTAAGGGCGAGAACCCCAAATGTGCGCAACAGAGTTAATAAAAAAGGTAAAATGCTGGCTCAGTACTAAACGAAGTAGTCCCGCTAGTAATAACATGCCCCACACATCACCTAACATTAAACCTAATACCAGTGGTAAACCAACATTCATGGCAACTACCAGCTTTAAGTAATGTTTATGTTGCCACATCACTATTTTATTGCGTTGTAGGTCGCGGCAATTGCTGTAATCACCGTAGCTATCGCCTTGGTAGTCGCGCAGCATCCAGCCTATGTGACTATACCAAAAGCCGTTGGTAGCGGCATAAGGGTCTTTTACAGGGTCATCAACTTGACCGTGGTGAATACGATGATCGCTGCTCCAATGCAGCGCACTGTTTTGCAAAGCAAACGCGCCGCCTAAGGCAAAAATAAATTCAACGACCGGGTGTGCGTTGTAGGTTTTGTGCGCCCATAAACGATGGTAACCCGCAGTGATCGATAATCCTGCAAAAAACATGCAAGCTACAAAAGCAGCCCATTGTGTGCCTGTAAAGCCATAGTTAAACCCATACCAAGGTACAAGTGTAACAGCAGCCAAAAACGTCAGGCTAAAGAACAGGACGTTGGTCCATATAAGTGGTGGTTTTTTCATCTTTCTCATTTCTCAGCGTACAACTGTACGCTAAAATAATATTTCAATCTGCTGCCGTCAAGTATTAGACTGTACTATTAGCTATTTTTTTAATTAAAAATTTATTACAAATTCATTCAGGGAGCTGTTGATGTCGGGCGTTAGAGCACAACAGAAACAAAAAACACGACAAGCATTAATAGAAGCTGCTTTTAATCAGCTTAGTGCTGATCATAGCTTTTCAAATTTGAGCTTGCGTGAAGTAGCGCGCGAAGCGGGTATTGCGCCCACCTCTTTTTACCGTCACTTTAAAGATATGAACGAGCTAGGTTTAACCATGGTTGATGAAGCGGGTTTAACGCTGCGTCAGCTGATGCGTCAAGCTCGTAGGCGAATAGCCAGTGGCGGCAGTGTAATAAATACGTCAGTGGTTACTTTTATGGAGTTTATTGATAACTCTAGTAATCAATTTAGGTTATTGCTGCGTGAGCGCTCGGGTACCTCAAAAGCATTTAGAGCGGCTGTAGCACGTGAAGTGAAACACTTTATTTTAGAGCTTGCTCATTATTTAGAAAGTGAAACGCCCTGTGATGCGATTCATGCGTATATTCAGGCAGAGGCTATGGTTACGTTGGTATTTAATGCTGGCGCCGAAGCGCTAGATATTGAAGGTCAGCAACGCGATGAATTAATTGAGCGAGTTATTTGGCAGTTACGCTATATTACTCGTGGTGCGTCAAATTACGTACGCGCAGAAAAGAAAGAGTAAATATTAAAAAAAGTTAAAATAAGCACTGTACTTTACGGTGCTTGTTAATTTAAACGCCACGCCCTCTGAGGTTGGATTTTTTATCTCTTTTTTATCTATTTGTTGAATTTTAAATCCCTTAAAAGTCTTGTGCAATTATTTTTATGGCATTTTTATGCTTGCACCTATTGCGCTGCAATGATAAAAATAAGCCTCATTGGACACACACACAAGAAAACAAATGCAAACTAATCGTTTAATTACACTAAAACTAAACCTCTTACTGCTGTGGCAAGTGAGCGGGGATTAGTGTGTTTGCATTGAGCTAAACAACAAAACCCCGCAATTGCGGGGTTTTTTTTATCTCGCTGCAGGGATAAATCGAAATTTGGGTAACACAGGAATGAGGGGCAGTTATGCAAGAGCAAGATAAAGTATGGATTTTTGATACCACCTTACGCGATGGCGAACAGGCACTTAAAGCAAGCCTGACTGAAGATGATAAAATTCAACTAGCGCATACCATTAGCCGCTTAAATGTGGATGTCATGGAAGTGGGCTTTCCGGTTTCGAGCCCCGCTGACTTTCGCTCAGTGCAGCGAATTGCCACTGAAGTAAAAGGCCCTATTATTTGTGGCTTAGCACGCTCGGTTGCCAAAGATATTGAAGCCTGTGGCGAGGCACTTCGCAGTGCACAGCAAAGCCGTATTCACACTTTTATTGCAACCAGCCCTTTACACCTTGAGCATAAACTACGTATGAGCTTAGATGATGCAACCGCGATGGCGGTTAAATCAATCAAGCTTGCCCGTAATTACACTGATGATGTGGAATTTTCATGTGAAGACGCAGGACGTACACCACATTGGGATTTATGCAAAATTGTTGAGCAAGCTATTAATGCCGGTGCATCCACGATTAACTTGCCAGATACCGTCGGTTTTGTAACGCCAGATGAATACGCAGCAATGATCCGTCATTTAATGAACAACGTGCCAAATATTGATAAAGCCCGTTTAAGTGTGCATTGCCATAACGACTTAGGCTTAGCCGTTGCTAACTCTGTTGCTGCCGTTCAAGCCGGTGCGCGCCAAATCGAATGCACCATTAATGGTATAGGGGAGCGCGCGGGTAATTGTTCACTTGAAGAAGTGGCGATGATCATGAAAATGCGCAAAGACCATTTAAACGTATATACCGATATAAAAAGCGAAGAAATTTACCGCGCCTCTCGCCAAGTAGCCAAAATTTGTAATATGCCGGTACAGCCAAATAAAGCGATTGTTGGCGAAAATGCGTTTGCCCACAGTTCAGGTATTCACCAAGATGGTGTATTAAAAGCGCAAAATACCTATGAAATTATGTCACCTGAAAGTGTGGGTGTGCCAAGTAATCAATTAAATATGACCTCGCGTTCAGGGCGTCATGTTATAGAGCATCGCTTAGAAGAATTAGGTTATCAAAAATCTGATTACGACATGGATAGCTTATACCAAAGTTTCGTTGCGTTAGCTGACCAAAAAGGCACAGTATATGACTACGACCTAGAAGCAATGATTTACTTTAATCAAATCAGCGACAAAGATGAAAAATATCAATTAGAGTTTGTTCACTCTACGTCGAACTCTCAATCGGTAGCCAGCTCAACGATAGGTTTGTTGATTGATGGCGAAGCAAAACAAGAAGCGGCCACAGGTAACGGCCCGGTAGAAGCCTCATTTGCAGCCATTGAGCGCTTAACTGGTATGAGCGTTGAAATGATTGAATACAATTTAGAGGCCACCGGCCAAGGTGCTAGCTCATTAGGACAAGTGAATATTATTGCTAAATATGATGGCCGTCCTTATCACGGTGCCGGTATTGCGGCCGATGTGGTCGAAGCCTCAGTACGCGCTATGGTTCGGGTTTATAACTTAATTTATCGAGCACAAAAAGTGTCTGATTTAAAACAACAAAGGAAAGCAGGATGAGTAAAACACATTACAGCGTTGCCGTATTAGCGGGCGACGGTATTGGCCCAGAAGTTATGGCAGCTGCAGAGCAAGTGCTTGATGCAGTCAGTGATAAGTTTGGCTTTACTCTGAACCGTGAACACCATGCTATTGGTGGTGCTGCCATTGATGAATTTGGCAAAGCACTTCCTGATACGACCTTAAAAGCGTGTGAAAACGCCGATGCTATTTTATTTGGTTCCGTGGGTGGCCCTAAGTGGGAACATTTACCACCTAATGACCAACCGGAGCGCGCGTCACTGTTACCACTGCGCAAGCACTTTGGTTTGTTTTGTAACTTACGCCCTGCTCAGTTGTTACCCGCATTAAGCGCTGCATCACCACTACGTGCTGATATTAGCGAAAAAGGCTTTGATATTTTATGTGTGCGCGAGCTAACGGGTGGTATTTATTTTGGTGAGAAAGGTCGCAGTGGCGAAGGGGCAGAAGAAACTGCATTTGATACGCAAACTTATTCACGTAAAGAGATAGAGCGTATTGCACGTTTTGCTTTTGAGGCCGCTAAGTTGCGCAGCAATCATGTGACCTCGGTTGATAAAGCCAATGTTTTAGCATCAAGCGTTTTATGGCGCGAAGTGGTAACCGAAGTGAGTAAAGACTTTCCAGAAGTGAGCTTAGATTACATTTATGTAGATAACGCAGCGATGCAGCTGGTTAAACAACCTAGCCAGTTTGATGTATTACTTTGCGATAATTTATTTGGTGATATTTTATCGGACGAGTGCGCGATGATCACCGGTTCAATGGGTCTATTACCGTCGGCAAGTTTGAACCAATCAGGCTTTGGCTTGTATGAACCCGCGGGTGGTTCAGCGCCTGATATCGCCGGAAAAGGGGTGGCAAACCCAATCGCACAAATTTTAAGTGCCGCCTTAATGCTACGTTACTCATTAGGCCAAGACGAAGCGGCTCGTACGATTGAAAAAGCAGTCGCAGAGGCGGTTGAAGCTGGTGTGGGAACGCCGGATATTTATCCGCAGGGCGGCTATACCACCACCGATGTAGCAGCGGCCATCGTTTCACGCATTTAATTATTAAAGCCACAACACCGTCAGGCTGTGGCTCAATCAGATCAGGGAGTTAGCAAGTGGCCCAAACCTTATACAATAAAATTTGGCAAGCACATACCGTTGCCAGCATTAATGAGCAAACCGATTTACTTTATATTGACCGTCATTTAGTACACGAAGTGACGTCACCACAAGCATTTGCAGGCTTACGTGAAAAAAATCGTAAAGTGCGTTGTCCAGAAAAAACCATTGCCACCATGGATCATAATGTTTCAACTAAAAGTCGTTCACTGGATGCAGCCAGCGAAGTCTCTAAAAATCAATTAATGGCACTGGATGCAAACTGTAAAGAATTTGGCATTTTGCTGTACGACTTAAATTCAGTAAACCAAGGCATAGTGCATGTTATTGGCCCTGAGCAGGGGATTACTTTACCAGGTACCACTATAGTCTGCGGCGATAGTCATACTTCAACGCATGGTGCGTTTGGTGCCTTGGCACATGGTATTGGTACCTCAGAGGTTGAGCATGTATTAGCTACGCAAACACTACAGCAAAAAAAGGCGAAGTCGTTAAAAATTCAAATTAACGGTGTATTACGCCCTACAGTAACAGCTAAAGATTTAATTATGGCGGTTATTGGTAAGCTAGGCACTGCTGGTGGCACTGGCTATGTGGCTGAATTTTGTGGTGAAGGCATAGAAGCTCTATCAATGGAAGCCCGTATGACATTGTGTAACATGAGCATTGAAATGGGTGCCAAGGCAGGTTTAATTGCCCCAGATAAAATCACTTACGAGTACTTAAAAGGGCGCCCGTTTGCACCCAAAGGTGCTGATTTTGATGCCGCTGTTGCCTACTGGGAAACTTTAAAAACGGATGATGGTGCTCATTTTGATTTAGAAGTAGAGTTAGATGCAGGCAGTATTCAACCGCAAGTTACTTGGGGGACTAATCCAGAGCAAGTGATTGGCGTTGATGAATGTATTCCAGATCCAGATAAAGAAACCGATTTAATTAAAGCCGATGCAATTCGCAGTGCGCTTAAATACATGGGCTTAAAAGCGGGCGATAAACTATCAAGCGCCAAAGTAGACACGGTATTTATTGGCTCATGCACCAACAGCCGCATTGAAGATTTACGCGCTGCAGCAAAAATTGTTGAAGGTAAACAGGTTTTAGCTGGTATTGAAGCGCTGATTGTTCCAGGCTCAGGCTTAGTTAAGCAGCAAGCTGAAGATGAAGGCTTAGCCGATATTTTTAAAGCTGCAGGGTTTGAGTGGCGCGAGCCGGGTTGTTCGATGTGTTTAGCTATGAACGATGACCGTTTAGGAGCTGGTAAACGCTGTGCTTCCACCTCGAATCGTAATTTTGAAGGTCGCCAAGGGCGCGGCGGACGTACACACTTAGTGAGCCCTGCAATGGCGGCAGCAGCTGCAATACATGGTCACTTTGTTGATATTAGAGGAGAAGCTTAATGAGCATCTATTTTAGCGGCTTAATGGCCCCACTTGATAAAAACAACGTCGATACCGACCAAATTATTCCTAAGCAGTTTTTAACCTCAACAAGCCGTGATGGTTTTGATGCAGCACTGTTTTACGATTGGCGTTATTTAGATAATGGCGAGCCAAATCCTGAATTTATTTTAAATCGTCCTTGTTACCAAGGTGCGCAAATATTATTAACCCGCGATAATTTTGGCTGTGGCTCATCACGCGAGCACGCACCATGGGCATTAAAGCAATATGGGTTTGAAGTGATTTTAGCTGAAAGCTTTGCTGATATTTTCTTTAATAACTGTGGTAACAATCAAATGCTTGCCATTGCATTGCCAGCGCAAACGCTGGAAGAGTTATTTGTGTTAAGTGAGCAGCACGACGATATTCACATTGATGTGGATCTTGAAAACCAAGTGCTTACCAGCAATAAGTTTGCGCCAATTCGCTTTGATATTCGCAAAGACGTAAAAGAGCGTTTATTAAGTGGCTTAGATTTTATTGGTGTAACCGAAACCCTCAATCCGCAAATTGATGCGTTTGAAAAGCAGTTAGCCGCAGAAAGACCGTGGCAGTAACCTTTTACATATGAAACTGGAGCGCAACTTAGGTTGCGCTTTTTTAATCGCTTATATTAAAAAACCACGCAATAAGCTTGCTAATGTAATCATTGCCATTAGTAATAAATTGAGAGTTTTAAATTTCTGGTAGCGGACTACCTTTGGGTCGTTGATAGTCGAAAAAAAACCATCTTTAAATGACTCAGCAAGATTGGCATAGGGTGTCCCATCTAATGAATTTTGTGATAATTTTTTCCATTGTTCTGGGTGCTGCTCAGCAAGGTGTTGATATATGTGCAGAGTGTAGCGATTTTGAATAATTAATAGTAATACGATGATTATTAAGCCGATATATTTTTCCATTTAAATATGTGCTCCACGCTAAAACTGGCTTTACGTTTATACCAATCCGCAATAATACTCAATCATTTTGCGGGGCTAAACGTGTCGCTATCTGTGTTAAAAAATTCTCATTTAGAACAACTAAATAGCGAATTTCTTGCCTAGCTATCAACCCGTTTTTCCTGCCTCAAAATAGACCGCTTAATTAAGCGAGTTGGTATTAGTTATTTCTCCTTTATCAAACAACGATATTTAATTTCTCATTTTCTTTCAAGCGATATTTTTTTACCAATTAATTAAAGCAAAGCTCCATTGTTCTGTTAATTTTTATTGCTGTTCATCGTGATTATTTTCTTTGTGTTTGCTTAAACGCTAAGCTGATTTTTTACATGTTTAGGGACACATTATGAAATTATTAATAGCTGCAGCGTTTATGCTGGCATCAACCGCTGCATTAGCTCGCCCAGCACCTTTAGTATCAATTCCAAGTCATGATAGCTTTTTCAATAGTATTGCTGCACATTGCGGTAAAGCTTTTGAGGGTAAAGTAACGGTTGATAATGCCACAGGGCCGAGTTCATTTGCCGGTAAAAAATTAGTTATGCATGTGCGTAAGTGTAATGAACGTGAGCTACAAGTGCCGTTTCATGTCGGTGATGATGCTTCACGTACGTGGATTATTACTAAAACAGGTAGTGGTTTGAGCCTAAAGCACGATCATCGCCATAAAGATGGCAGCGATGATGTGTCTACTATGTATGGCGGTCATACTGTGGATGCGGGTTTTGCTAATATGCAGTCATTCCCTGCAGATCAGTATTCAAAAGAGTTATTTGTTAGCCAAGGCATACCGCAATCGGTAGGCAATAAATGGCAAATGTATATTTACCCTGAACAGTTCACTTATCGACTTATTCGCCAAGGTCGCGAATTCCGTGTTGATTTTGATTTAACTAAACCTATCACACCACCGGCTGCGCCGTGGGGATATGGCGTTAACTAACTTAGTTCAGGTTAACTACAGTAAAACCACAGGCTATTTTAATACTCAGTGGTTTTACTGAAAATAACGAGGTGTTATTTTTTTGAGGTTTTTTCTGCAGGCATTTCACACTGCACAAATACACTGAGCGGTGGCTGATAAGCACGCGGTTTAGTTGGAAAGCGTTGGTACTCCTGCACGCCCTCAGTCACTTTTAACATAAAAGGATTATCGTGACATAAACGATTTGCGTGGCGCAACAAAAACACACTTTGGTTTCTAAAATGTGGGTAGTCGTCAGACTGTATTTCTAAGTGGTAATTGTTAGTGTCTATTTGAGTTTGCTTATAATGCACCTTTTCATCAAAATCATAAAGTCGCTGCATTTCACTTTGCTCTGCCGACACACTCAAACACCCTGTTAATAAACACCAGCTAATAATTCCATGTATGTAATGATTGGCTTTTATACTCATAAACCTTTAACTCCATCTTGATTTTGGGTAGTGTGATCAGCATATCTATTAAACCCGTTATGATATAAGTCTAACACCCAAAAAGGGGAAATGTGATGTTCAAGCAAATTAAACAGCTTTTTTCGAGTATTGATCAGCAAGATTATGATATTGAACAACATGATTTAAAAACAGCGGTTGCCGCATTATTAATTGAGGTAATGCGAGCGGATAACGATTTACAGGCTGATGAGCAACATACGCTAAGTCTAACATTAAAAAAATATTTTGATTTAACGGATGAAGCAGTAGATGAGTTAACCGAGCAAGCAAGTGCAAGCTTAGATGACGCCATTGATTATTTTCAATTTTCTAAGCAAATTAACAATCAATGTAGTGCACAGCAACGCATTGATATAGTTGAATTACTTTGGCGTTTAGCGTACTCCGATGGAGAACTTGATCCACAAGAAGAATACGTTATTCGTCGTGTTGCTAATTTATTGTATGTTACCCATGAAGACTTTATTGCTGCAAAGCTTGCAGCAACAAAGTTATAGTGGCTGCTTATTTAAGCTTACTTGCTACGCTAACTAACTGCTGTGCAAGACCAGCCACTTTTTCAGCGGTAGCGGGGTCGCTAATTCGACCGTTGTCATCTAATAAAGTATGAATAGCCGGTACTGCCAGTTGGTTCGCTAATACTAAGCTGCCAATGCCTGATAATATATCACGCACATGATTTAAGCCCCGTAAACCGCCCAACCCACCTGGTGAGGCTGCATATAACGCGGTTACTTTATTTGCAAATGCAGGCTCTGCGCCTTGTTCGGTGCGCGATGCCCAATCAATAGCATTTTTTAACACGGCGGTAATAGAGCCATTATATTCTGGGCTGGCCAGCAAAATGCCATCGGCTGCGCGAAGTTTGTCTTTAAGTTGTTGTACACCGGCTGGTGTGCCTTGTGCCTCGAGATCTTCATCAAACATAGGAATGGCTAAGTCTGCGAGTTTAATCACTTCTACTTCAGCGCCACTTTCTAAAGCAAAGCGTGCCGCTTCGTTAATGAGTTTTTGATGAAAGCTATCTTTACGTAAGCTACCTGCTAGGGCAATAATTTTTGGTGTTGTCATGAGCTGCTCCTGATAATGAGTTTGTATAATGTGACTTTAACAAATAATCACTTGCAGAAAAGCCAAATAAACGCAAAACTTGTGTGCGTATATGCACAGATTAAAGAGTAGTTATCATGGCAATTCAATTTAATGATTGGCAAGACCTGAAGGTTGCTTACGAGGTAGCGCGCTTAGGTACTTTAACTGCCGCTGCCGAAGTGTTAGATGTTCACCATAGTACGGTGCTCAGGCGAATAAATAACTTAGAAAAAAGCTTAAATGCGCGACTATTTCATCGCCATGCTCGCGGCTACAAAGTCACAGAAATTGGCGCTAAGTTATTTACCACAGCACAAGCGATTAATGGTGAACTAGAGCGCCTACATAATGACATTATTGCTGCAGATAGCACCTTGCAAGGTAGCTTGTTACTCACCACAGTTAGTGGCTTTATTGATGTATTAAGTGAGGTGTGTGAGCAGTTTCAAACCTTGCATCCGCAAGTGCAATTACAAGTGATTATGGATCAAAAACGTTTACGTTTAGATCATGGCCAAGCACATATCGCAGTAAGAGCTGGACCCAGACCGGATGAGGGTGATTATATTGCTCAGCATTTAGCGGCGCTCTCGTCAGGATTTTATGCATCAAAGCATTACATTAGCCGTTATGGGTTGCCACAAACATTAGCGCAACTATCGCTGCATAGCTTTGTGTCAGGTGTAGCAGGGTATAATGCCAAAGTGCCTTACTTTGCATGGGTTGATGAAAATATTCCCCCGTCGCAAGTTAAGCTAAGAGTGTCAGAAACCTCAGAAGCGACCCGCGCCATAGTAAAAGGACTCGGTATTGGCGGATTACAGCATGATGTTGCAGCGCAATACTCTGATTTAGTCCCTGTACTGCCTAATGAACTGAGTTGGCCAACCGATTTGTGGCTGGTTACGCATCATTTAGTGCATCGAACGGCAAAAGTTCAAGCGTTTAGTCAGCTATTAAAAAATTATTTTAGGCAGCGAAAGTTAAGTTAAAAAGGCTACAACGATTTTTTTATTGAAACACCTAAGCGCTTGGCTAGCCGCGTTAAGTTAGCGCGGTCGACCTGTAAACTACGCGCTGTGCTTGCCCAGTTATAATTATGTTGTTTAAGTTGCTGTATTATAAGTTGCTGAGTATAGGTATCTGTGGCTTGCTTTAACGAAATGTTGTTTGCTAAAGGTGGGATTACAAGCTGGTTTGAGTGTTCAAGAGCTAAGGTGTTAACAGCGCTTAAATTTAGCTCACAATGCGCAGGTTCAATAGTAATAATTGGTTGCTGCCACTGATGTTGTTTAGCCTTTAATGCAGCCCGATTAATCACATGCTCAAGCTCCCTCACATTGCCTGGCCAGTCATATTTTTTAAGCAGCAGTTGCGTTTCAATACTGAGTTTTAGCTGTTTAATAGCGAGCTTGCGGGCTGTTTTTTCTGCAAAATAACCAGCTAATAAAATAACATCTTCATCACGGGCTTTCAATGGAGCGACTGTGAGTGGATAAACACTTAATCGATGGTACAAATCGGCGCGAAACCGTCCTTGTGTTACTTCGTGTTTTAGGTCGCGATTGGTTGCTGCAATCACTCTAACATCGACATATTTAAGTTCATCTTCGCCAACGGTTTGTACTTCGCCACTTTGCAGTACGCGTAATAATTTACTTTGCATAGCCAGAGGCAGCTCGCCGATTTCATCTAAAAATAAGGTGCCGCCATCGGCTAACTGAAATTTACCTTGGCGAGCATTTTGCGCACCCGTAAAAGCGCCTTTTGCATGGCCAAAAAATTCACTTTCTGCGAGGTTTTCAGGCAGTGATGCACAATTTAAATGAATTAATGGCTGATCTTTACGTGCGGAGTGTAAGTGAATATTACGTGCCACCAACTCTTTGCCGACCCCAGTATCACCTAAAATAAGGACACTAAAGTTTGATGCCGCAACCAGTTTTATCTCATTTTTAAGCGTTTGTATTGCAGAGCTTTGGCCAATAATTTCACCACCATCACGTTTGAGCGCCTCACGGTTTAACGCTTGTACTAATTCACTAGAGTGCTGCGCATGTTGTTTGTAATGGGCAAGCTCTAGGGCTGTTTTAAAGTGCGCACTGCACAAGGTTTGTAAGGTGTTGAGTGTATCAGTGGTGATACCGTCAAACGCATTGGCGTTAAGGCTATCAAAGGTCAGAATGCCAAGTAGTGCGTTTTTATCATAAAGGGGTAACCCTAAGCAGGCATGCACTGGAATATCACCGGTTTTAGCCAGTAGTAGCCCGTCGTATGGATCAGGTAGTGGACAGTCATGTGCAAATTGCAGAGCCAAACGACTACTGCAGATGGCTTTAAGGCGAGGATGCTCCGCAATATCAAAACGTCGTCCTAGGCTATCGGGCATAAGGCCTTTAATGGCTAAGGGTTTTAATTGCTCACCTTGGCGAATCAATAATGCACTGGCATCGCTGGGAATAACACGTTCAACCGTGGCTAAAAGTTGCTCAAAACTGTGAGCATGTAACGTACTTTGCGCAAGTTCTAATGCAACTTGCGTCAGGTTGAATTGTTGGTTCATGTCAAAATGACCTGTTAGTGTATTTTTACAGGTTTTATAGTAGGTCATAAAGACTCATCTTGTAAAGCGAGTTAATTTAACTTATTGAATATTATAGGTTTAATTAGTTGGCACGCTCTGTGTAATGCTAAATGCAAGCAGTTAGTTATTACATAGGAAATAAACATGTTATCCGATAAAACCATACAAATAGTTAAAAGCACGGTGCCATTGCTTGCAGAGGCAGGTACGGTCGTAACCGATCATTTTTACAAGCGCATGTTTAGTCATAATCCCGAACTTAAACATATTTTTAATATGACTAATCAAGAAACGGGTCGTCAGCAATTTGCATTATTTAATGCATTGGCTGCGTACGCGCAAAATCTTGATAATTTAGCCGTGTTAAAAGAGGCGCTAGCGCGAATTAATCATAAGCATACCAGCTTAAATATTTTACCTGAGCATTATCCTATTGTGGGCGCACATTTAATCGGTACGTTAAAAGAGCTTATTCCTGAGCAGTTTACTGCCGATGTTGAATATGCGTGGCGCGAAGCCTACGGTGTACTTGCTGATATTTGTATTACCGAAGAAGCGGCATTGTATGCGCACAGTAAAAACAACCATGGTGGCTGGGCAGGCACGCGCCAGTTTGAAATTACTGATAAACATATTGAATCTGAATTCGTAACTAGTTTTACGCTGACACCTGTGGATGGTAAAGCAGTTATTACCTACAAGCCAGGACAGTACATTGGCATTAAAGTTAAGCCTGAGGGCGCAGAATATGAAGAGATCCGCCAGTATTCTATTTCGCAAAAGAGCAATGCTAAAAACTATCGTATTAGCGTTAAAAAAGAGTGCCAACCAAAGCCTGGCGTGGTGTCTAATTATTTACACTCACTAGAGCAAGGCGCACGAGTAGAGTTATACCCGCCAGCGGGAGACTTCATTTTAAAAAATGAGGCAACTCCAGTGGTACTTATTTCAGCAGGCGTTGGCCAAACCCCGATGATGGCGATGCTTCAAACGCTACTTAGTGGTGATAAAAATCAAGCGATTAGTTATTTGCACGCATGTGAAAACAGCCGCGAATTTTCATTTAAAGGGTATTTAGCGCAGCAAACGGCAATGCATCCACAGCTAAAAACATTTACTTGGTTTAATCAAGGTGGCGAGGAGTGTGATTTCACTGGGTTAATGGATTTAACGGTGCTTGAGACATCATTACCTATTAGCGAAGGGGCATTTTATTTGTGTGGACCAGCATCATTTATGGCTTACGTAAAAGGCCAGCTACTTGATTTAGGTGTGCAAAGCTCAAACATTCACTACGAAATATTTGGACCACACCAAGCGTTATAGGTTAATTAAAAGCGTGTGTTACACGCTTTTAATTTAAACTTACAGCTTTTTACTATTTGTGTTAGCAGCATAAGCTTGTTGTTGCCAAGCATTAAATAGCTTTTGTTGTTTAGCTGAAATTTTTAAACCATACGTTTTTTGCATGTAAGCGTACGCATCGGCAATGCGTTTACGTGCATGAACAGGCGGTTCAACAACACGTTGTTTAAAATTAACTTTAACCTCACAGCGACCATATTGCGTCGCGTTTTGGGCTAACATGCCAAAGCGGTAGTTTGAGCGATCGGCGTTAATTTCACCAATTGCAGGGGCTAAATTGTTTATATCGGCTTCCATCATGCGAAACTTAGCGCTAACTTTGCGGCAGTTTTTACGCCCACCATCTTGCCAACATTGTAACTGGTGACCAAATTCCCATGCAGGGACAATATGTTCCCATTCAATTCGCAGGGCACGTTGATTTACTTTGCCTGAGCGGGTTAGTGTGTTGCGAGGCACGTAGCCACAATGGGTAGGGTCGGGTACCAACTTTTTGCCTTGTTTTTTTATATCGCAACCACAATAAATACTTTTAGCGTTTTCGGGAAGGGTATTAATTAAGTGCTTTTTGGCACTCGAAAACCGCGTAAATTGTTCGCCCATTGCTGAAAAACAAGCACAGCAAGCCAACAAAGCTAAAATAAACCGAATCATATCCATCACATACGTGAACTACAGGAGCGGCTAGTTTAAGGCCTAGAATAAAAAAGTAAACTGCCGCCGGCATGCTTTAATTTTAATTTGCGTATTTTGTAGAGGGCGTTTTTGAGGAGTAAATAGTGGGCAATATTCAGAGGCTAACGCTAAAAATGCGTTAATGAGGTAATTCCTGCGTTGTTGATTTGGTATAACGGTAAAACTGCGTTAAAGTTTGCAATGAAATTAATAGAGGGTAAAAACGAGATAATGTCGGAAATTCAATTTTTAAATGTAGATCTAGAGCTTGAGTCAAAGCAAGATATTAGCGTATTAGTTGCTGATTTAAAAAAGGTCGCAACTATTTTACATTATGATAAAGACGAATACCGTCAACTTGCTCGCATTGAGGTTGCAGGTGAAATAACCACGCCAGATAAAGCGATTAATCACTTGTGTGAGTTAATCGAGTCGTGTTCACGCAATGCATTAAAGCAATGGTTGAGTTGTTCACGCAGAACTTTCGATATTGGGTTTGAGTCTGGCACTTCGCCAAAATGCTTTAACCAAGCCTTACATGCAGATACCTTGTTACGTATATCTGCAATTGGTGCAGGCGTAGAAATTACTATTTACCCTCTCGAAAAGTAATTTAACTTCAACCTTGGTTAATTGACTTACTAGCCTTTTCGCTCAACTACGGCTGCGGTCATACGTGATACGCAGCAAAGCTCATTGCGGCTATTGGTTATTTTAATATCCCAAACCGAGCTGCGCTTGCCGATATGATAAGCTCTCGCTGTGGCCGTTAATGTGCCATTGCGTGATGCCTTTAAATGACTTGCACTGATTTCTTGGCCAACACAATAAAATCGATTGAAATCAACCACAAAATTAGCGGCATAACTTGCTACTGTTTCAGCAAGCACCACATTTGCACCCCCATGAACGATACCCATAGGGTTATGATGCTCTGGAATTGCCGGCATAGTTGCCACTAAGTAGTCATCACCAATTTCACTGATCTCTATTCCCATGGTTTTCATGAGTGTCCCTTGGCCTGTAATACCTTGATCTAATTGCTTACAAAACTCTAATGTAATCGGTTGATGCCAAATACTCATGCTAGCTCCTTGGATAAGTAATTGAGAATTAAAATTTATTAATATGATAATGCGTTGCTAATAATTACATTTATCACCCTGCTTTTAAAGTAGGTTATTGTTTGATGATAACGGCATATAAGGCATTAATTTATATTTGCGATTTTTAAATAACTGTATATACTCACAGTTAATTGTACTGTATGGAAAACCAGTTGTATGCGACCATTAACGAAACGCCAAGCGCAAATACTCGAACTCATTAAAGTGTTTATTAAAGACACTGGTATGCCTCCTACACGTGCCGAAATTGCACAAACACTGGGTTTTAAAAGTGCGAATGCTGCAGAAGAACACTTAAAAGCACTGGCCAAAAAAGGTGTTATTAAAATGAAGCCAGGCGCGAGTCGGGGCATTCAGCTTGTTGAAGAAGAGGAGCCAGAGCAGTTGGGCTTGCCTTTAATTGGCAGGGTTGCTGCCGGTGAGCCAATATTGGCGCAACAGCATGTAGAAAGCCACTGTAAAATTGACCCTTTAATGTTTAAACCTGCGGCCGATTTTTTATTGCGTGTTAACGGTATGAGTATGAAAGACATTGGTATTATGGATGGTGATTTACTTGCTGTGCATAAAACCCAAGTTGCCGAAAATGGACAAGTTATTGTTGCCCGTGTTGACGACGATGTAACCGTGAAGCGTTTAGAAAAAGCGGGCAGAAAAGTACTCTTACATGCTGAAAATGATGAGTTTTCAGCTATTGAGGTCGATTTAGAAAATGAGTCGTTCAATATTGAAGGCTTAGCGGTAGGTGTTATTCGTAACGCTGACTGGATGTAGTATTAAAGCATAATTTAGCGCTTAATAGTGATTAGGCGCTGGGTTTGTTAGCAGCACAATGTCTAACTTATCAAATGTATGACTATATGTTGTTAAGTGCTTCTCCTATCATAAATAAAATCACTAAATACTTTATAAATAAACAAATTTACTCTGCTTTTTTAAGTTAACAATTTTTTATATTTCTATCCTGTAATTTCAATACACCCCTTACTAAACCTGACTCTTAGATTAATTGCCTGACTAGTTGCTATTTTTTTAGCTGCGCATTTTAAAAAATACACCTTGTTTATTTTTCATACTCACCTTGCTTATTGTTTATTTTTTAACTAGTTATTAAAGAGCTGGAATAAAAATAACTCACAGCTTAGTCGTTTTGAGAACACACATTTACTAAATCCAGCACCCTTATAAAAAATAAAAATAACGAATAGGCGTTTAAGCCGTATGCCTCTTCGCTTTGCGTCAGCAATAGCATCAAAGGAGCCGTCACATGGGTAAGCTGAGTTCTTCCTTGTGGCTTATATTGTTTGTTTTTTCGCAGAATGTGCTTGCTAATAGCCAATATAATATGCGTAAAGGCGTAACCGATATAAGTAATAATGTATACCAACTGCACATGACTATTTTTTTAATATGTTGTGTGATTGGGGTGATCGTGTTTGCCATTATGTTTTGGGCACTCATTCATCATCGCAAATCTAAAGGGGCTGTCCCTGCCCAATTCCATGAAAGCACCAAAGTAGAAATACTGTGGACTGCGATCCCTTTTGTCATATTAATTGTTATGGCCATTCCTGCGACTAAAACCTTAATTGCCATGGAGGATGCCAGCAAAGCTGATCTCACCATTAAAATTACAGGCTCACAGTGGAAGTGGCATTACGAGTATATGGGGGAGGACGTTGAGTTTTATTCCATGCTAGCTACACCTCAAAATGAAATAACCAACCTTGCTGATAAAAACCCGAATTATTTGCTCGAGGTCGATAAACCGCTGGTACTACCAATTAATCAAAAAGTACGTTTTTTAATGACTTCAGATGATGTTATTCACTCATGGTGGGTGCCTGACTTTGCCGTTAAAAAAGATGCAAACCCTGGGTTTATTAACGAAACATGGACCAATATTAATGAGGTTGGTACTTACCGTGGGCAGTGTGCAGAGCTTTGCGGTAAAGATCATGGTTTTATGCCTGTTGTGGTAGAAGTTAAAACAGAAGAAGACTTCAAAACGTGGTTAGCAGAGGCTAAACAAGCCAAGCAAAAAGCAGCTGAAGCAGACGCTGCGTTATTAGACCAAGTAGTACCAAAAGAAGAGTTAATGGCACTGGGTGAGCAAGTTTATATGGCGAGCTGTGCTGCGTGTCACCAACCAACTGGTTTAGGCCTGCCAGGTGTTTTTCCTGCACTTAAAGGTAGCCCAATAGTGGTAGGTGATATCAAAGGTCATATCGATATTTTACTTTATGGTAAACCAGGTACAGCGATGCAGTCTTTTGCAAAGCAATTATCTATTAAGCAGATAGCAGCCGTTATTACTTATAAGCGTAACGCATGGGGTAATGACACCGGAGAGGTAATTCAACCAAGCGAAATACAAGCGGCACTGGATGCTGATGGGGAGGCTAAATAATGAGTAGCATTGCAGAACAACCTAACACCAATGAGGCTCATCATGCCCACCAACCCGCTACTGGCTTTAAGCGCTGGTTATTTACAACCAACCATAAAGATATCGGAAGCTTATATTTAATTTTTTCCCTCACCATGTTTTTGATTGGTGGAGCAATGGCCATGGTGATCCGTGCTGAGCTATTTCAGCCGGGTTTACAGTTAGTTGATCCACACTTTTTTAACCAAATGACCACAGTGCATGGACTGATCATGGTATTTGGTGCAGTAATGCCTGCATTTACTGGATTGGCAAACTGGATGATCCCGCTAATGATTGGTGCGCCAGATATGGCATTACCGAGAATGAACAACTGGAGTTTTTGGATTTTACCGTTTGCGTTTTTAATTTTGTTAGCGTCATTGTTTATGCCTGGTGGTGGCCCTGCATTTGGTTGGACCTTTTACGCCCCGCTTTCCACCACTTATAGTAACGACAACACAGCAATGTTTGTATTTGCGGTACACATAATGGGTATCAGTTCGATTATGGGTGCCATTAATGTGGTGGTTACTATAGTGAATATGCGTGCTCCGGGGATGACGTGGATGAAACTGCCGTTATTTGTGTGGACATGGTTGATCACGGCTTTTTTACTTATTGCGGTTATGCCGGTACTTGCTGGTGCAGTTACTATGGTACTCACCGATAAATACTTTGCGACCAGCTTCTTTGATGCCGCTGGTGGTGGTGATCCGGTAATGTTCCAGCATATTTTTTGGTTTTTCGGTCATCCTGAAGTTTATATTATGATTTTGCCTGCCTTTGGCATTATCTCTACGATTGTGCCTACTTTTTCACGTAAAAAACTATTTGGTTATGCCTCTATGGTGTACGCCACTTCCTCGATTGCCTTGTTGAGCTTTATTGTGTGGGCGCATCATATGTTTACTACAGGTATGCCCGTGGCGGGAGAGTTGTTTTTTATGTACGCGACTATGCTGATATCGGTACCTACCGGCGTAAAAGTATTTAACTGGGTAGCAACTATGTGGCGTGGCTCTATTAGCTTTGAAGTGCCGATGCTGTTTAGTATCGCATTTATTGTGCTGTTTACTTTAGGTGGCTTTTCGGGATTGATGTTGGCTATTACGCCTGCCGATTTTCAATACCACGACACCTACTTTGTGGTTGCGCACTTTCATTATGTACTCGTAACGGGCGCGGTGTTTTCTATTATGGCGGGGGCTTATTATTGGCTGCCAAAATGGACCGGAAATATGTTCAATATTACCTTGGCAAAATGGCATTTTTGGTTGTCGTTGGTAAGTGTAAATGTGCTGTTTTTCCCAATGCATTTTGTTGGGTTAGCCGGTATGCCACGTCGAATTCCTGATTATGCGCTGCAGTTTGCTGACTTTAACGCCATTATTAGTATAGGTGGGTTTGCCTTTGGTTTATCACAATTACTGTTTGTTGTTGTTGTGTATAAATGTGCAAAAGGGGGCGATAAAGTGCCTGCAAAAGTTTGGGATGGGGCAGAAGGGCTTGAATGGGAAGTTGATTCACCAGCGCCATATCATACGTTCTCAACGCCACCGGACATTAAATAATGACTCACTTGCCGTTATTAAAAAAGCTGGTGGTTATTTGCATTGCAATGTTTGCTTTTGCATTTGCCATGGTGCCTATATATGACGTGTTTTGCGATATAACCGGGCTTAATGGTAAGCCCTCGCTAGAACAAGCACAGCAAAGTACCTTGATTACTGAGAATAGAGAGGTCAGCGTTAGTTTTACTACGCATGCCCAAAGTGGTGCGCCTTTTGAGGTTAAATCTAAAGAATACAGTGTAGATGTAAAACCAGGGGCCATGCGTGAGGTTATGTTTAGCGCTAAAAACAACAGTAATGAAGACAAAGTGATGCAAGCGATACCCTCGGTAGCGCCGGGTAAAGCGGCTAAGTATTTACACAAAATAGCGTGTTTTTGCTTTGACCAGCAACCTTTAAAAGCTGGCGAGGAGTTAGAGTTTAAATTACTTTTTTATGTTGATACTGAGTTACCCAGTGATGTGGAGGAGTTAACTCTGTCTTATACCGTATTTGATATTAGCGAGAAGTTAGTAGCCAGTAATAACTAGCTTATAAAACTAGTGAAAAACTAGGAGCAAATGAAATGAATCAAAAATATGAACATTATTACGTACCTGATCAAAGCCCATGGCCAATAGTTGGCGCGGTGGCGCTATTTTTTATTGCGGTAGGGGCAGCCTTAACAGTTATGGATATGGGTAAAGAGGGAGGCAGTGGTGTTTACTTACTGTATGTGGGTATTGCCGTATTGCTTTATATGCTGTTTAGCTGGTTTAAAAATGTGATTGAAGAGTCGCATCAAGGTTTATATTCTGCACAAATGGATCGCTCATTTAGACAAGGTATGAGCTGGTTTATTTTTTCAGAAGTCATGTTTTTTATGGCCTTTTTTGGGGCCCTTTTTTATGCCCGCATGTTTTCTGTGCCTTGGCTTGGAGGCGCCGATAACAACGCCATGACTAACGAAGTGTTATGGCCTACTTTTGAGGCTGTGTGGCCATTGTTAAATACCCCTGGAGGCACCACTACGCAAGCAATGGGCTGGCAAGGGTTACCACTTATAAATACCCTTATTTTATTAGCTTCGTCGGTAACTCTGCATTTTGCTCATGTAGCGATGGAAAATAACAAACGCACGCCACTTAAGGTGTTTTTAGGCGTAACTATTTTGCTAGGAGTATGCTTTTTAGGGCTCCAAGTAGAAGAATATATTTATGCTTATAATGACCTTAATTTAACCCTTGATGCGGGAATTTACGGTAATACTTTCTTTTTGCTAACCGGTTTTCACGGTATGCATGTCACCTTAGGTACCATTATTTTATTAATCGTTTTCCTACGGATTTTAAAAGGCCACTTTACAAAAAATAAGCACTTCGCGTTTCAAGCTGCGGCGTGGTACTGGCATTTTGTTGATGTTGTTTGGCTATGTTTGTTTGTTTTTGTATATGTACTGTAGTGGGCAAAGGTGATTGATTTGCCGTAATTAAACCGAGCTTTAGTGCGGCAATTACCATCACTAATACCACAACAGAAAATAATACTCGACGCCCTAAAAAGTGAGACATGGGGCGTCCATTGGTTTTTCCCGACACCATAATAAATAAAGCACGAAATAAATTAAACAATATAAATAATAACAGTAGAACAATAATAATTTTAATAATCACTGGATTTACCCTTATGCAGTTAGTTGTATTTAACAAACAAAAGCTTAGCTCAATAATCACAGTTTGCTTGGTTGTTATTGTGGTATTAGTTTGTGTGCGTTTAGGGTTTTGGCAATTACAGCGCGCAGATCAAAAGCAACAACAGCTTAATGCCATTGAAAATATTCAACAGCAAGGAGTTATGAGCTGGGCACAGTTGCAACAACTGCCAAAAGAGTGGAATAAAACCGGCGTATTAGTTTCGCTGAGTGGTTATTTTGATACTAATAATTATTGGCTGCTCGATAACCAAATTTATAATGGTCAGGTTGGATACGACTTACTGGCATTATTAAAACTGTCTGATGAATCACGCTTTTTGTTAGTGAACTTAGGCTGGGTAAAAGCAGAACGTTCAAGAGAAATCCTACCAAACGTAACAATACCTAGTGGTAAATTTACGTTAACGGCACAAATTAAAGAAGATAATTTAAGTGGCTTTACCTTAGCCAATAACAATACTCAGTCGGATTTAGCCAAACGAATTCAAATCATTGATTTACAAGCATTGAGTAGCCAATCTAATCGCCCTTTAGTGAATTTTATGGCTTACCGCCAAGGTCAAGCTGATGAAATTGCTGCCCCTCATTATGAAGCCGTTGTTATGAGTCCAGAAAAACATTATGCCTACTCAGTACAGTGGTTTTTAATTGCGGTTGCCTGTGTGGTGGTCGCTATTTTTGCAAGCAGGAAGAGGATAGATAATGAAAAATAAACCCCTGTTACTCTTTGCTGTGTGCTGCGCTATTCCCTTAGTGCTGGCTTACAGCGCGTTAAAACTTGATTGGCTACCTACAGCAATTACTAACCATGGTGAATTTTTAGAGCGTGAAATTAAGCTAGACAATTGGGCGCAGCATAACCCTAAGCAATGGACCATCGCTTTAAATTATTCAGCACAATGCAAAGCGTCTTGCACAGAGCAATTAGCCGCTTTAGACAATTTATATGTTGCCCTTGGCAAAAACCAACACAAAGTTGATATGGCTATTATGGGACAGCCTGAGCTAGTTACAACGCGTTGGCATGTTATTGATGAGCAACAGCAGTTAAAGTCTGCCAGTTTGTATTTAATCGATCATATGGGGCTAATTGTACTGGAGTATCCATTTAGTTCTCAACCACAAGAAAACCGTTTGATCCAAAAAGGGTTATTAAAAGATCTAAAAAAATTACTCAATTACTCTCGTTCGAGCTAAGTAGAGGATGCTATGTATAAAAACTATAAAAATTTGGTATTAGCAACGAGTTTATTCGCATTAATTGTGGTGGCTCTGGGCGCATACACGCGTTTAAGTGACGCAGGGCTTGGTTGTCCCGATTGGCCTGGTTGTTATGGCTTTTTAACCGTGCCTAAACACGAAGCAGAGATTGCACAAGCGATTCAAAGTTATCCCGATATGATATTTGAAAAAGCAAAAGCATGGAAAGAAATGATCCATCGCTACTTTGCAGGCACGCTTGGGGTATTAATTTTAGTGTTGTTTATTTTAGCTTTTCTAAAGCGTCAGTACCCAACCACGCCTGTAAGGTTGCCTATGATATTGCTGCTGCTTGTTATTTTTCAGGCCGCATTAGGTATGTGGACGGTTACTATGAACCTACAGCCGCTTATAGTTATGGGGCATTTGCTCGGAGGATTTAGTATTTTAGCGTTATTAACGCTATTGTATTTGCGTCTGACCAGTCAACCTATTACGGGTGGTGATGCGGGCGCAAAACCTCACTTTAAATTAAGCCTCGTGGCATTAACGGTACTGATTTTACAAATCGCCCTTGGTGGTTGGTTAGCGGCTAATTATGCGGCTCCACATTGTAATGGCTTACCGCTGTGTAGTTACGCTCAGCCTTTTTCATTCAGTAGTGTCTTTCAGCTCCCCCTTGAGCACAGTAATTATGAATTTGGTGTGTTGTCGCAACAGGCGCGTATGTCTATTCATTTACTGCATCGAATATGGGCCTTAGTTACTTGCATTGTTTTAGCCTTGGTGATGTGGCGTATATACAGTCATGCCTATTCGCAAAAAATTAAAAGCTGTACGGTGAGTGTGCTAGTGGCGTTATTTTGCCAGATAGCTTTAGGGTTAGCCGTGGTGCATTTTCATTTTCCGTTAGGCGTGGCACTGGCGCATAACTTAATGGCTGCCATACTGTTATTAACTATGGTTAGGTTATGTTATTACCTAAAAGTACGTACTTAGAGGGGAATGATTATGGCACTTACAATTAATAAAAAAGCAATGCAGCCCGTTTATAGCGCATCGTTATTGACTAAAAGTTACCACTTAATCCAAGATTATTTGGCAATAAGTAAATTTAAAGTAGTGGCTATGCTAGTGTTAACAGCATGGGTTGGCTTAGCGCTAGCCCCTGATGTTGGCAGAGGTGTTGGGGTTCAGTTCATCAGTTTATTAGGAATTGGATTACTCTCTGCGGCCGCCGCAGTCATTAATCATGTTGTTGATAGTGAAATTGATAGCAAAATGGCACGCACCCGCCATCGCCCTGTTGCTAAAGGGCGTTTAAGTAAATTACATGCACTGAGCTTTGCCACTGTGATTGGGGTTGCTGGGTTTATTATGCTGATGTTGTGGGCAAATACGCTCACAGCCATACTGACCTTATTTGCACTTGTTGGTTATGCGTTTATTTATACGTCATTTTTAAAACGTGCCACACCACAAAATATAGTTATAGGGGGATTAGCCGGTGCAATGCCTCCATTACTCGGTTGGGTGTCTGAAACAAATCAAATGGCGGCAGCCCCTTGGTTGCTGGTGATGATTATATTTACCTGGACCCCACCTCATTTTTGGGCGCTCGCCATCGCGCGTAAAAGTGATTATGAGCGGGCTAAAATCCCCATGTTACCGGTCACCCATGGTATCGATTTTTGTAAAACATGCGTGCTTGCATATTCGGTATTACTCGCCATTGTATGTGTGTTTCCTTATTTGATTGGCATGTCAGGGCTTATTTATCTAAGCGGGGCATGTCTTCTCAATATTGTATTTATATACAAAGCAATTAACTTAAAGTTTGCCGCCAAAGAAGACACTGCGATGGATTTATTTCGTTTTTCGATTATTCATTTGATGATACTATTTATCATCTTATTTATAGATAAATGGCTAGTTATATGAAGCAGTTATGGTGTGGTTTAGTTGTTTTTTCAGTACTCTTTTTATCAGCCTGTAGTGATAAAAATAATTTACAAGATCTTGATGCGTTAGTTTATGAAACCGCAAAGCCGTTATCTGATTTCTCGTTGAATGATCAACAAGGGAATTCAGTAACCAAACAGCAGTTTTTAGGTCAATGGAATTTAGTGTTTTTAGGTTACACAAGTTGCCCTGATATTTGCCCAATGACGCTAGCTAAGCTCAACAATGTCTATAAAAATTTGCAGGCTGAGTACCCACTACAAGTATGGTTTATATCTGTTGATCCTAAACGTGATATTGCCCAAAAACGTAAAGAGTACATAGATTACTTTAATCCAGATTTTTTAGCTGTGTCAGGTGAGCATAAAGACTTATTTCCATTTGTCCGCGAGCTTGGATTAATTTACGCAATTAGTGATAGTAATGAATCAGACTATGCGGTGGATCATAGTGCATCTGTTGCCCTTGTTGATGGCAGTGGCGCACTAAGAGCTATTTTTAAGCCTGAATTTAAACAAGGTGATGTGCCTTTGGTTAATACTACAAAATTAACCGCAGAATTTATTGAAATAGCCGAATACTACAAAAACTAGTTTTTAAAGGTTTTACGATTTTAAAGGGGCTTTATGCCCCTTTTCGCGTTTTTTATTAACGGTTTTTAATTAATTGGTTATTTTTCAGTCGTTTTTATGGCGTTTTCATTATCTCGGTCTAAGCTTTTGTTATGGATTGAGTTGATAAGGAAAAGCTTAAAAAATGCTTAAACTACCAAACGAACTTTCAATTGTTCATGTTGAAGTTTTACATCAAGATTTATTAAGCGAACTTAATAATAGCCGAGATATTTGCTTAGATATTAGCGATGTAATGTCTGCTGATACGGCCTCGGTTCAACTTTTATGTGCCCTACAAAAACATCTCCTTACTATTAATCAAAAAATTGCCTGGGTTGGCAGTAGTGATGCATTAACCAATGCCATTGATCAACTCGGTTTAAGTGAATACCTAGCACCAGAAAGTACTAATTAGAGGTCTATATGAAAAGAATATTAGCTGTAGATGATTCTGCATCAATGCGTCAAATGGTGAGTTTTACGTTAAAAACAGCAGGGTTTGATGTTACCGAAGCCAAAGACGGTAGTGAGGCATTAGCGATTGCCAAGCAGCAAGGTTTTGATGCAGTTATTTCTGATGTAAATATGCCTGTTATGGATGGGATCACGCTTATTAGAGAGTTAAGAGGGCTTCCGAATTATAAGTTTACACCGCTACTTATGTTAACCACAGAATCGGGCATGGATAAAAAGGTAGAAGGGAAAGCTGCAGGGGCAACAGGGTGGATTGTAAAGCCTTTCAATCCAGATCAACTATTAGCCGTGCTAAAAAAAGTAATCCGCTAACCTAGGAGTGCACTGTGAGTATTGATTTAAGCCAGTTTTTTGAAGTGTTCTTTGAAGAGAGTTTTGAAGGCCTCGATGTTATGGAGACTGAATTACTCAACTTAGTGCCGGGCGAAGAAGACTTAGAAACCATTAATACTATTTTTAGGGCTGCCCATTCTATTAAAGGAGGCAGTGCTACCTTTGGGTTTAATTCAATCGCAAACTTCACTCATGTTCTAGAAACATTACTGGATCAAATACGTGAAGGTCAGCGAAATATAAGCAGTGAACATATTAACTTATTACTTAAATCAGTAGATTGCTTAAGAGCCTTGTTGCATTCGCTTAAAGTACAGGAAGAGCCTGATTTAAGCCAAGCTGACTCATTACGAGAGCAGTTTGAAAGATTACTTGGTATGCCTGAAAGTGAAACCGTAGTGACAGAAGCCAGTGTTGAACAGGTCATTATTAATACTTATCAAATTGATTTTAAACCGCATTTTCATTTGTTTAAAACGGGTAACGAACCGCTGTTTATGATCAGTGAATTAGCTGAACTTGGTGAATTGGAAGTACAAGCGTTTACTGATGTCATACCTGATATAAAAGATTTAACGACCGATGAATGCTTTTTATATTGGCGATTTTTCTTAAACACTGACCGTGACGATCAAGCAATTAGAGAAATTTTTGAGTGGGTTGAGGACGATGCCGATATTAAAATTGAGCTTTGCGGAGGCTTATTTAATGATGGTAAAGCAGCAGAAGCTGCAGTGGTCAACGAACCTGTTATTGAAACACCAAAAGCGGTTATTGAACCCAAAACCAATAAACCAAAAGCACCAACTAGTGCAAAAGCAGCGCCTGAGTCAACTTCCATTCGTGTTGGCATTGATAAGGTCGACTCATTGATTAATATGGTTGGAGAGTTGGTCATTACCCAAGCAATGCTAAATCAGCTTAGCGAACAAGAAATGACGCCTACCACGGTGACCTCGCTTCAAGAGGGGCTTGCGCAATTAGCGCATAACACCCGCGACTTACAAGAAAACGTGATGCGTATTCGCATGCTGCCAATTAACTTTGTGTTCAGTCGTTTTCCACGTTTAGTACGTGATATTGCCCAAAAGCTTAATAAAGAGGTGGAGTTAAAGCTGATAGGAGAACAAACAGAATTAGATAAAACCGTTATGGAAAAAATATCCGATCCTATGGTGCATTTAGTAAGAAACTCATTGGATCATGGTATTGAAACGGTAGAAAAACGTATTGCAGCAGGAAAAGATCCTGTGGGTAAGGTTACATTAAATGCCTTTCATCAGGGCGGCAATATCGTCATTGAAATTATGGATGATGGCCAAGGTCTTAACACTCAAAAGATCAAAGAAAAAGCGATTACCAATGAAGTGATCGCCGCTGACAGTGAGCTAACAGATGATGAAATTAACGAACTCATTTTTATGCCAGGATTTTCTACCGCTGATGAGGTCAGTGACTTATCTGGCCGTGGTGTGGGTATGGATGTGGTTAAGCGTAATATTCAATCATTAAATGGCTCGGTAGAAGTGACATCTGCTGCTGGAATTGGTTCTACTTTTACTATTCGGCTACCGCTCACTTTAGCTATTTTAGATGGGCAATTAGTCAAAGTAGCCAAGCATACTTACATTATTCCACTGATCTCGATTGTAGAATCGTTGCAAATTGATATTGCAAAAGTAAGCCGTGTTGGTAAAGACCTAGATGTACTCAGATTACGTGATGAATACATTCCTATTTTACGTTTATACGACATTTTTAATCACCAAAATGCCATTGAATCGTTAGATAAAACCTTACTAGTTGTCGTGGAAAACGATAATCAAAAAGTTGGGTTACTTGTCGACGATTTACTTTCACAACAGCAGGTGGTTATAAAAAGCTTAGAGGCTAATTACCACAAAGTGGATGGTGTGTCGGGGGCAACGATTTTAGGTGATGGGCGTGTTTCGTTAATTTTAGATATTAGCGGCTTGATAAAGCTTTCAGGGTTAAAAAAGCCAGGTAGCCAAGCATTGAGTATTGAGCCATCGACCATCTTGGAGGATTCATGTTCTCTGAATCAATAGCATTAAATAGCAATATTGAACTACAGCGCAAAGAGGGCATTAAGCAGTTTCTCACCTTTATTATGGCTGAAGAAGAGTACGGAGTAGATATATTAACGGTGCAAGAAATTCGTAGCTGGGAAGATATAACCGCACTGCCAAATGCCCCTGAGTACGTAAAAGGCGTGATTAATTTACGCGGCACCATTGTGCCAATTATTGATTTACGATTGCGCTTTGGTTTACCCACCATTGAGTATGGACCGTTAACGGTAGTCATTATTGTAAAAGTTGAGTTTGAGCAAGAAAGTAAAGTGATGGGGATTACGGTAGACGCCGTAGCGGATGTTTACAGTATTGCTGAGCAAGACGCTAAAGCAGTGCCGAGTTTAACCCAAACAAATGAAAGTGAATATGTCGCAGGGCTAGTGAATGTGGGCGATAAAATGGTCGCGCTAATTAACCTACAGGCAACCATGAATATTTAGCGGTAATAGTAACTAAATAAAGCAAATAACTTAAAGGTGGTGATAAGCATGGGATGGTTTAGTAATTCAAAACAGTCTAAATCAAGCAATGATTTGATCATAAATGCATTGCATAAATCATTAGCAATAATTGAATTTGAGCCTAATGGAAGAATCATTACTGCCAATGTTAATTTTCTTCGTGTAATGGGCTACTCACTCGCTGAGATTCAAGGCCAGCACCATTCTTTATTTGTAAGCCCTAGCGAAACGCAAAGTGATGAATATCGTCAATTTTGGCAGCGTTTGAACGCGGGTGAATTTATTTCAGATGAATTTAAGCGTATTGGAAAAAATGGCAAAGAAGTCTGGATCCAAGCAACATACAATCCTGTTATAGACTCGCAAGGGCAAGTACTTAAAGTCGTTAAATTTGCAACAGACATTACTGAGCAAAAGTTAAAAGCGGTTGAAGCTGCAGGCCAAATTACCGCAATCAGTAAGTCACAAGCGGTTATTGAGTTTAATTTAGATGGAACCATTATTGGCGCTAATGATAATTTTTTAAAAACATTTGGTTATCAGGCAAATGAAATACAAGGGCAGCATCATAGATTGTTTGTTACTTCTGAATATGCAAATAGCCAAGAATATCAAGCGTTTTGGGATAAACTTGGGCGTGGCGAGTATGACAGTGGTGAGTATTTAAGAATAGGTAAACAAGGCGAGGAAATTTGGATATATGCCTCTTATAATCCTATTTATGATATGAATGGTAAGCCATTTAAAGTGATTAAGTACGCCACCGATATCACAGCGCAAAAAGAGCTAGAAAAAACCTCTAAAAAAGCGGCCGACTTGGCTAACGCATTAAAAGTATGCCAAGCAAGTGTGATGATTGCTGATAAAAATTTAAACATTATTTTTGTGAATGACTGCATCAAGCAAATGTTTAAAGCACGTGAAAAAGAGTTGCAAACTGTTTTACCTAGTTTTTCAGTCGCTGGGTTAATGGATATCCGTGTTGATGAGTTTCATCAGGAACTAGCTAATCAGCAAGAGCGACTAAAAAACTTAGATGCTCCTTATAAAACTTCGTTGAATTTAGCTGGTCTTATTTTTGACATCATTGCTTCTCCTTGGACAAATCAAGATGGCAAGTGCTTAGGTACTATTGTTGAATGGCAAGATATTACTGATGAGGTGTCTAAAGCGGATGCTGAACGTGCTAGAGCGCAAGAAAACTTACGTGTTCGCCAAGCATTAGATACCGTGGCAACCAATACCATGATTGCTGATGCCTCGAATGTCATTGTGTATATGAATAGCGCAGTGAGAAATATGATGAGTGTTGCGCAAAATGATATACGCACTGACTTACCTAACTTTGATAGCAAAAACTTACTTAATCAAAGTATTGATATATTTCATAAAAATCCAGCCCATCAGCAAAATATGTTGGCTAAGTTAACGGATACTTACAGTACAGAAATTAAAGTGGGCGGCAGAACCTTTGGTTTAGTGGCAAACCCTATAATCACCACAGACAATGAGCGTATTGGGACGGTAGTTGAGTGGGAAGACAGAACCGCAGAAGTCGCTATTGAAAAAGAAATTGCTCAATTAGTCGGCGCAGCAAGCAAAGGTGATTTAAATGCACGAGTAGCTGAGCAAGGTAAAGATGGCTTTTTCTTACGTTTAGCTCAGGGTCTTAATAGTTTAGTTAAAGTGGTTGACGATGCGGTAACTGATACTGGCAATATGCTCGATGCCATGGCCACTGGTGATTTATCTAAACGGATTGAAAAAGAATACCAAGGCTCGTTTGAAAAACTGAAAACAGATGCAAATGCGACAGCAGATAAACTAACTGAGGTTATTAACCGAATTAATACATCAGCCACTTTGGTGGCCAGTGGGGCTGAAGAAATTTCACAAGGCAATGCTGATTTAAGCCAGCGCACAGAAGAGCAAGCGTCATCGTTAGAGGAAACAGCCTCTAGCATGGAAGAAATGACCAGTACGGTTCGCCAAAACGCCGATAATGCTAAAGTGGCAAATGACTTAGCTGAAGAAACCTGTGATAAGGCGATTCAGGGTGGAGAAGTGGTTAATAAAGCGGTAACCAGCATGTCTGCGATTAATGAATCGAGTAAGAAAATTGCCGACATCATTGGAGTGATAGACGAAATAGCATTCCAAACCAATTTGCTTGCACTTAATGCTGCCGTAGAGGCTGCTAGAGCCGGTGAGCAAGGCCGAGGTTTTGCGGTTGTTGCAGGTGAAGTACGTAACTTAGCGCAGCGCTCGGCAGGTGCAGCGAAAGAAATTAAAGAGCTAATTAGAGACAGTGTTGGCAAAGTTGCTGACGGTAGCGCGCTTGTGAATGAGTCAGGTGTGACGTTACAAGAGATTGTGGTATCGGTGAAACGCGTAACGCAAATGATAGCCGATATTACCCAAGCCTCTGAAGAGCAAAGTGCAGGTATTGAGCAAGTAAATAAAGCTGTATCGCAAATGGATGAAATGACCCAGCAAAATGCGGCATTAGTTGAACAAGCATCGGCTGCAGGTGAATCAATGGCGGAACAAGCCAATGAAATGCGCCGTTTACTGCACTTTTTCTCATTAGGCCAGCAAGATATGGCAGTGGTATCGCCTGTTATTCGCACACCTGAAATATCTCATCAGCAACAAAATAGCTTCGTTAGTAATAAAAGCAAAGGTGAAAATTTTGTAGACTCGGCTGAAGAGTGGGAGGAGTTTTAAACTCACTTTAGTTAGGTTCACCTGCAATGTATGCGTGAACCTCGCTTTATTTTTAAATGAGAGCAAATAATGAAAGAGTTTTTATTAACGGATAGTGATTTTAAGGAAGTGGCTCATTTAGTTTATAACGCCTGCGGTATTGTACTAGGAGAGCATAAGCGAGAGATGGTCTACTCACGCTTGGCAAGACGAATTCGTGAGCGAAAATTAACAAACTTTTCAAGCTACCTCGATTACTTAAAAAATCATAAAGATCAGGAGTTTGATGCATTTATCAATGCCATTACCACTAATCTAACCTCTTTTTTTCGTGAAATGCATCACTTTGAGTTTATAAAAGATCAGTTAATACCAACCCTGTTAAAGACAAATAAACAGACTAAGCGCGTTCGAATTTGGTCTGCAGGCTGCTCTACCGGTGAAGAGCCCTATAGTTTAGCAATGACGCTGCAAGGAGCTTTTCCAAGTGATTGGGATGTGAAGATATTAGCCACTGATCTTGACTCTAATGTACTGGCGAAGGCGCAAAGTGGTATTTATACCGCAGCGAACGTAAATGGTCTTGATGATGCTTTACTAAAACGCTGGTTTTTAACCAGTAAAGATGGGCAAAGTTATAAGGTTAAACCTAAGCTGCAGCAATGTATTTCATTTAAGCGTTTAAACTTATTACAAGACTGGCCAATGAAAGGCCCTTTCGACTTGATTTTGTGCCGAAATGTAGTGATTTACTTTGATAAAGAGACAAAGGATCAGCTTTTTAACCGTTATGCCGATATTCTTAATGACCAAGGTTATTTATTTTTAGGGCATTCAGAAACCATGGGTAAAGAGCATGTTTTATTTAAAAACTTAGGGAAAACCATGTATCAAAAAGTAGCCCATGCACACGCAATTTAAGCCAGTATTAGCGGGTTTTGAGCATATTAAACGCTATTGGGACGCCTCGCGAGATCGTGTGGTCGCTAAGGTATTACCAGGTGAGTTTTATGTTTCTAAAAATGATGAGCTAATCACCACCGTACTAGGATCGTGTATTGCTGCCTGCGTTTACGACGATAAGCTAGGCATAGGCGGGATTAACCACTTTATGCTACCAATTCAAAAAGGTGAGCGAATTGAGCAAGCGCATAGTTTAAGTTGTCGTTACGGTAATTGGGCTATGGAATATTTAATTAATGAAGTGCTTAAAAATGGCGCATCCCGGGCAAACTTAAAAGTAAAACTGTTTGGGGGAGGCAAAATAATTAGCGCCATGACAGATATTGGTATTGGCAATATCAGTTTTGCCAATGCATATATAGCAGAAGAAGCGCTAAATTTAGTGGCGCATGATATGGGCGGGCCTTGGCCACGAAAAATATTTTTTAATCCTCATAATGGAAAGGTACAAGTTAAAAAGCTACGTAACTTACACAATAATACGATTGAAAAACGTGAAGTGCGTTACTTACATAATCTTGAGCAACAAACAAAAGCCACTGATATAGAGCTGTTTTAAGGATGGCTATGATTAAAGTATTAATAATTGATGACTCGGCACTGATCAGACAATTGCTGACAGAGATACTGCAACAGGCAAAAGATATTGTGGTAGTAGGGGGTGCACAAGACCCATACGAAGCCCGAGAGATGATCAAAAAATATAATCCGGATGTACTAACGTTGGATGTTGAAATGCCAAAAATGGACGGCATTAGTTTTTTAAAAAACCTGATGCGCTTACGTCCTATGCCGGTTGTGATGATTTCTACACTCACACAAAAAGGTTCACCCATTACGCTTGAAGCGCTTGAGATTGGTGCAGTTGACTTTATTGCTAAGCCAACAGTTAACGTTAAGGAGCAAATGAGTCAATATGCTGATATTGTTCAGCAAAAAGTCAGAGTGGCAGCCAGTGCACGGGTTCGAGGCTATAAAAAAAATAGTGCTGTAGCAGAACCTATCCCCACTAATGCCGAATTTTTAGTAAATAAAGTGATTGCGATTGGTGCGTCAACCGGAGGCACGGAGGCGATAAAAGAAGTACTTATACGCATGCCAAAAAACTGCCCACCCATTGTAATAACGCAGCATATTCCTCCTGTATTTAGTACCTCATTTGCAGAGCGAATGCAGCGCACCTGTACCATTAACGTAAAAGAGGCACAACAAGGCGATAAGCTGGTAGCAGGATGCGCTTATATAGCTCCCGGCGGGCTACATTTACGCATTAGCAAACAAGGTAGTGCATTATATTGTCAGCTTGATGATGGTGAACCTGTAAATAGGCATAAGCCCGCAGTAGATGTACTGTTTAACTCATTACTTGAAATTGGTGCTAAGTATATTGTTGCCACACTATTAACCGGTATGGGAAGTGATGGCGCGAAAGGTTTACTGGCGTTAAAACAACAAGGGGCTTATACGCTGGCGCAAGATGAGTTTTCGTCTGTGGTATGGGGAATGCCCAAGGCCGCTATTGATATGGGGGCTGCAAATGAAGTAGCACCGCTGGAGAAAATGACCCAGCGGTTATTAAATCAAGTGATTAAAAAATAGAATTTAATTGATCACCCAAGGCTGTGAAAACCAATAATAACTGCCTGCTTTTTTTATTGAGGGAGCGGTGCAGTTAAAGCGAGAGCGGCCTTTATTAAGCTGCTTTGGCGAGGTCACCTCAACCGTATTATCGTTTAACCAATTTAAATCAGCTTGCCCAACGCTTGATACATAACAGGCAAATTGGCTTTTATGAAAATCATCAGTCTCTAGATTTATAGTTAACGACGGTGGATTTTGTGTGGTTACACTATCTTCATAGGTTAATTTATTAATAGTAAAAGCAGTTGAATTGAGCTTGGTAATTAACGTATCTAATTTGCTATAAAAACCAGATGCGGGAAAACGTGGTAAACGGCTAAAATTAGAATGTTGATTAACTGCACCAGAGTGCTGACCAATGCCAATAAAGCCTAGTTCAGTAACGAGAGCTTGTAGCTGATTGTTAAACTCTCCGTATGGATAGGCAAGGTATTTATAATCGTGGCCTATTTCTTCTTTAATACGCTGCTGTGAACTAAGAATGTCGTTTTTAGTGCGTTCACGCCATTGGCTTTGTGTTTCATTTTCGCGCTTTTTATGCAGATAGTTATGCTCGGCACTATGGTTGGCAATAAGGGCGCCTTTTTTTGCCAGCTCTCTGAGCTTATCCCATCCCATCACATAACCCGCTTGTTCATCAATGAGTTTTGGGTTTACAAAAATAGTGTACGGATAGCCAAATTTCTCAAGAATAGGCGCAGCTTGTTCGTAGTTATTGTTGTATCCATCATCAAAAGTAATCGCGAGCGTTTTATCGTCTAAAGCCTTACCTTGTTTTAATGCGCTAATCAGCTCGTTTAGTGGAATAACGTTAAAGTTATGCTCTTTTAAATAATTTAAGTGTTTAGTAAAAGTGTTGGCGCTTACACTGGTCACCGCGGGAAGGGTTTCACTGACGTGATGATACTGTAGAATAACAGCTGCTTGCGCACGTAAAGAACCACAAATCAGGAACAATAATACTAAATGAAACAATTTCTTATACATAATAAAGCACACCATAAAAGCTTGTTGTTGTTAGCCGGTCCAATGATATTATCAAATATTACTGTGCCGTTGTTAGGAATTGTTGATACGGCAGTGATTGGTCACCTGGGGAGTGCGCATTATTTAGCGGGAATTGCCTTAGGTTCTACCGTGATCTCCATTTTATTTTGGCTTGCTGGTTTTTTAAGAATGAGCACCACTGGGCTGGTGGCACAGGCTTACGGTAAAAATGATTTAACTCAGCTGGCAGCTTTACTCAAACGCAGTTTGTTATTGGCCAGCAGCGTAGCTTTAATTCTGATTTTATTATCCCCCCTTATAAAACACGCCATTGCTTATTTATCTGCTGCCAATAGTGATGTGCTCAATGAGGCCTATCGGTATTTTAGTATTCGTATTTTTAGTGCCCCTGCTGCGCTATGTAACTTAGTTTTATTAGGCTGGATGCTCGGCGTTCATTATGGGCGAGGGCCATTTTATTTATTGTTAGTCACTAATATTACCAATATTGTACTCGACATTTATTTTGTAGTTTATCTTGATTGGGCGGTTGCAGGGGCGGCTTGGGCATCATTAATAGCGGATTACACGGCTTTAATTTTTGCTTTGCTGTTAGTGGTTCAGCTAGCTAAAAAACAGGGCATAAGTTTAGCGGTTGCAAATTGGTTTAGCATAGAAAAAATGGCAGGATTATTAAGTTTAAATCGCGATATTTTTATTCGTTCTTTAGTATTGCAGTTATGTTTTAGCTTTATGACCTTTTATGCTGCACGTATAGGTGAAACTACATTGGCAGCCAATGCGGTACTACTCAACTTTTTAATGTTGGTCAGCTTTGCGCTTGATGGAATTGCTTATGCGAGCGAGGCCAAAGTAGGCCAAGCGAAAGGTCAACAAAGTGTTGAAAAGATAAGGCTATGGGTAAAAATAAGCGTATTTTGGGGCATGTTGTTTGGCATTTTGTATAGTGTATTTTTTATATTATTTGGCAGCTCTATTATAAAGCTGTTGACTAATGTACCTGAGGTTATTGAAGAAGCTACTCATTACTTACCGTGGGTAATTGTGCTGCCAATTTTAGCGATGAGTTGTTTTTTGTTTGATGGTATATTCGTTGGTTTAACACGTGCTAAAGCAATGCGAAATAGTATGCTGTTATCGGCGACAATAGGTTTTTTTGGGGTGTTTTGGCTATTTAAGGAATGGCAAAATAATGGCTTATGGTTGGCAATGAGTTGCTTTATGCTAATGCGGGGTGTAACACTTATAATTAAATATCAGCAGCTAAAAACTAATAATCAATTACTTGATTAAACCGTTATTTCCACAGATCGGGGTCGTTATTTTTGGCAGGGATGTTTTTCAATACTTGCGAAAAACGATTGGCAAAAATACCCGCGTAGCCCCAGAATGCAAAAAACAATGCCGGCGCTAAAATTACTATGCCAATGACTTGTAAACTATAATGACTGTAATAACCCAAAGTGATAAATATCACGGCCAGCACAAACAGTGCTAGGCCGAGAAAAAAGCGCTTTAGACTCAACTTAGGGTCGCTCCCTAAGCGGTAAATGAGTGGCTTTAGCATAGTGGGTTAATACTTAGTAATAAGAGTGCTCGCCAGCTTCGTGATCGGTTATGTCAGCCACACCGGTGATCTCATCAAACTTAGCAATCATTTCTTTTTCAATGCCTTCTTTTAGTGTGACATCAATCATAGAGCAACCATTACAACCACCACCAAATTGAAGCACAGCAATACCAGCAGCGGTGATCTCTACTAAGCTTACTTGGCCGCCATGATTTGCAAGTTGTGGGTTAACTTCTGTTTCTAACATGTGTTGAACGCGTTCATTTAGGCTTGCGTCTTCACCTAGCTTACGTGCTTTAGCATTAGGCGCTTTTAGAGTTAGCTGCGTGCCCATTTTGTCAGTAACAAAATCAATTTCAGCTTCGGCTAAAAAAGGCGCGCTTTCGGCATCAACAACAGCGTCAAAACCGTTAAAGTTTAGGCGAATATCGCTCTCTTCTACCGCGTCTTCTGGACAATAAGAAACACCACATTCAGCTTGTGATGTACCAGGATTAACAACAAACACACGAATATTCGTTTGTTGAGATTGATCTGCTAATAGCTTAGCAAAATGCGCTTGCGCTGTTTCGGAAATTGAAATCATAAAACCGTCTATACTTGACTAAATTACTCGGATACTGCATATCATACTCCGCTCATCGTGTTGCGGCTAGTGTTGAGCGTAAAAAGTTGGCATCTATTTTAAGCAATGGTAGCGTGCAATTAACAAACATTTTTAGAGTTATTTATATGCGGTTTATATTTACAGTAATGGTGATACTAGCCAGTTTTTCAAGTGCGGCAAAGCCCCTGTCGTATTATTTTGAGCAACAGGTTGAATTTGATCCCAGCATTCCAACACCTGAAAAAGTACTTGGTTATCAAGTGGGTGAATGGCATGTAAGGCATGATCAGCTTGTACGCTATATGGAAATTTTAGCTCAAAAAAGCGATCGAGTTAATTTTGAAGTAATAGGTCGTACCCACGAGCAGCGCCCACTAGTTATGCTCACTATTACCGCAGCTAACAAACTAAAAAATATAGAACAAACTCGCCAAGCACACTTAGCTCGTCTAAATAACTCAAACAATAAATTAGCAGAGCAGCCAAGCGTTGTGTGGATGGGTTACAGTGTTCATGGGAACGAATCGTCAGGGAGTAATGCTGCCTTGCTAGTGGCTTATTATTTAGCAGCCGCGCAAGGTGATGAAATAAATGAGCTACTTAACAACACGGTGATTTTACTCGACCCGGCACTTAACCCAGACGGCTTAGCACGTTTTGCTAATTGGGCTAATAGTAATCGTGGAATGAACTTATCGTCAGATCCGCAAACGCGTGAGCATGTAGAGAGCTGGCCAAGTAGCCGTACCAATCATTACTGGTTTGATTTAAATCGTGATTGGCTTTTACTGCAGCACCCTGAGTCGCGAGCGCGTATAGCCAAGTTTCATTATTGGAAACCTAATATTTTAACTGACTTTCATGAAATGGGACCAAACAGTAGCTACTTTTTTCAACCAGGGATCCCAAGTCGTAAACACCCCATTACCCCTGAAGAAAATGTGAGCTTAACCAAAGCAATTGCAAATTATCATGCAAAAACTTTAGATGAAAACAACGCACTGTATTTTACAGAAGAAAGCTTTGATGACTTTTATTATGGCAAAGGTTCAACTTACCCTGATGTAAATGGTGGTGTCGGTATTTTATTTGAACAAGCAAGTTCTCGCGGTCATATTCAAGAAACGATCAATGGCCCGCTAACTTTTGCGTTTACGATTAAAAACCAACTTTTAACGAGCTTATCAACGTTTAAAGCGGCGATTGATAACCGCCAAGCTTTACTTGAGTATCAGGCTAACTTTTATAACAAAGCGGTTGAGCTTGCCAAAGATGAAGACTATCAAGGCTATATTGTTCAAGGTGGGGAAGACAAAACACGTACTAACGACTTTTTAAGCATACTTAAACAGCACCAAATTAATGCTTATCCAGTTAAAGAGGGACTAAAAGCTGAAGGTAAAAACTTTACCGCTAATAGCTATTTTGTGCCGCTTGCGCAACCACAATACCGATTAGTTAAAGCTATTTTTAGTGAACAGCAAAACTTTGCCGATAACACTTTTTACGATGTATCAGGTTGGACATTAGCGCATGCGTTTAATTTACCATTTGCTAAAGTAAACAGCCGCTGGGGATTAGAGGTTGATACTACGGCTTGGCAAAAAGCAAAACAGCCTGTTTTAACGCCGCTAACTAAAAACTATGCCTACGGATTTGCTTGGGACGACATGCTTGCCCCAAAAATGCTCAATAGTTTATTACAGCAAGGCATTAAAGCGCGTGTTGCATTAAAGCCATTAACCGCAACATCAACAAGTAATGAGATAAATTTTGATGCTGGCAGTATTATTATCCCTGCAGGACTGCAAACAGAGACTGATTGGGTGGCAAAGCTAAACCAAGCACAAAGCCAATTTGATATTGAAATTAAGCCAATTACCACAGGCTTAACCAGTAAAGGTGCCGACTTAGGCTCGCGCTCTATGGCGGTTGTTTCTGCGCCTAAGGTGTTATTAGTTGGCGGTAAAGGGGTTAGCCAATATGAAGCAGGTGAAGTGTGGTATTACCTAGATCGCTTTGTAGGCGTAGCGCCTACCATTGTTGAAATGAACCGTTTAGCGTCTTTAGAGCTCAGTAATTACAGCCATATTGTTTTGGCGCATGGCGATTATTCGACGTTATCTGATACCGACAAAGTGGCAATTAAAAGCTGGGTGAGAAAAGGCGGCGTTATTTGGGGTCATAAAGGCGGGGCAAAGTTCTTAGCTGATCAGCAGTTATTAAAAGCAAACTACTTATCACGTAAAGATGTTGCCAGCGCATTTGATACTCAAGGTTTAAAATATGCAGACAAAGACCATCTAGCGGGTCGCCAGCGTATTGCAGGCGCTATATTTAATACTGATGTAGATACAACGCACCCACTGACGTTTTCATTTAAGCGTGACACTCTGCCAGTATTTAAAAACAGTACCTGGTTACTTGAAGCCTCGCAAGCGCCGTTTGTAAATATACTCACCTATACACAACAGCCGTTACTTGCTGGTTTTACTGATGCAGTTAATGTAGAGCAAGTGGCCGGCGGTGCTGCGCTAATGGCTCACTCTTATGGTCGAGGTAGTGTGATTGCGATGACAGACAACCCTGTATTTAGAGGTTACTGGTATGGCACCAGCCGATTATTAAGTAACGCTTTATTTTTCGGTCATACCTTTCGCGTCAGTGGTAACTAAATCTAAAGTGGCGTTAAACAGGTCGTAAATGCCCAGACTTGTTTAGCGCCCGCTTCTTTTAGCGACAAGGTGGCTGCATTGAGTGTTGCACCGGTGGTCATAATATCATCAATAATGACCACCGTTTTACCCTCTAAATTGGCAGTACATGAAAAAGCCTGCTGTAAATTTTTTATCCGCTTTGTTTTGCTCAGTTGTGACTGTGCCGAGGTGTTTTTATTGCGTATTAAAACATTATTCAAGACCTTAAAGGATGACAAACAAGGCTGCCATACTTGGGTAACCTGATTAAATCCTCGACTAAAAAAACGCGACTTGTGCAAAGGTAAAATAATAAATACAGCAGCAGCTAAATGCTGTTTATTAGTAAAAATAGTAAGTTGTTTTTTGATGACTTGCTGCAGTGCTTTTTTGTAATGAATTTGATTATTAAATTTGAGTTGTTTTAGCCATAAATCAAAAGGGGGTTGATAAAAAGCGCAGGCAAATAGTTTCTCAAAGCTGCAGTTAGGAAACATTTCTACAATATCTGGGCGGTAAAATAAATTGTCATACTCAGCCAAATCTAGCAAAGGCAGGTCATCTAAACAAAACTGACATAGTCCCAGTGAGCTGTGTATCTGATTCTGGCACAACACGCAATACGAGGGAAACAGCCAATCAGTTAGGCTAAGTTTCATTCGCTGATTCTCCTCATTACAAACTCCCCCTAAAACGCTATCATAGATTTAAGTTTGGTTAAGGTTAGGCAAATATGCAAAATGAATGTGTGTTGTTGCATGGTTGGGGAATGAACCAAGGCGTGTGGCAGTTAATAAAACCAGAATTAGAATTTTTATATTCTGGTAAGGTACGTAGTTTAGACTTACCTGGTTACGGTGCTCATGATGTCTCTTTGGAACCGTATACTTTACATGATGCAGCTCAGCTGGTGAGTCAGCAATTAAAACCACAATCTGTTTTGATGGGATGGTCTTTAGGCGGTTTGTTTGCCATTTATATTGCCAAACATTGGCCAGAAAAAGTGTCAAAAGTTATTTTAGTTGCCTCCACTCCTTTTTTTGTAGAGCAATTGCCCTGGGAAGGTATTAAACCTAAAGTGCTCACACAGTTTAAAGAACAGCTATTGCAAGAGCGTTCAAAAACGATAGAGCGCTTTTTGGCGATTCAAGCGATGGGCAGTGAGTCGGCGCGAGATGATGTAAAACAGCTAAAACAACTATTGAGTCAGTCACCGCCGCCGAGTAACCAAGCATTGAGTGCGGGGTTAGATATACTGCAAAGTGAAGACTTACGTGAATTATTTTCTCACTGTCCCGTCGCGATTAGTGGAATTTTTGGGCGTTTAGACTCTCTCGTTCCTTATCGAGCAATTGAAAAAATGGTCGCACTTAATTCTGGCTTTGAGTACGAAGTGATAGACAAAGCATCCCATGCGCCATTTATTTCTCATAAAAAAGAATTTTTATCTGCCGTTAAATCAATGCTTTGAAGCAAAGCCATGAATACAGCGGTTTAAAGCTTTATTTTGCGTGATTTTTGAGCGATAATTAAACAATATTTATTTGGTGGAGGTTTATTATTATGCCGATTGGATCTGTATTTAATAGCGGTGTTGAAGGGTTTAATAGAGCCAGCCAAGGTATTGAAAAGGCCAGCGCTGAGATTAACCGTGCCAGCATAGAGCAGCAAGATGATTCTCAATTAGCGCAGCAACGTCAATTAACGGCTGCTCGCCCTGAAGAAGCCGTAACCGCGCCGGTATCCCAACCTGCACGAATTGATGATGCATTAGTAAACTTAAAAGTTGAAGAGTTTAATGCCAAGGCTAACACGCAATCAATTCAAACTGCAGATGATGTACTAGGCACTTTAGTTGATATCAAAGTGTAATTCCTCATGAATATCGTCACGCCGTTTCCGTCTATCAATATAAACACTGCAAATGTTTATACGGAGACTGCTCGGCGTGACAATCAGTTACGTGAAGTCATTCCCCCAGCCGCTGCAAACACCGCTGGTAGTACTGAAAACAAAGCTCAAAGTGATGCAGAAAAAGCCAAACTACCTGGTAACAGCGATAGTTCAACTTATACTGCAAGCGGCAAAATTGCAGACAACAAAATTATTGAACAACGCGAAGGCAATGCTGATAGTGATCAAGATGATGCCGAGCAAGAAAAACAGCAAGCTGCCGAAGAAGTTAGTGAGCAAGAAGAGCTTCAACTTGAGCAAGAAGAGCTTCAACTTGAGCAAGAACAGCAACAAATTAAAGAGCTCAAAGCTCGCGATACCGAAGTGCGAACCCACGAGCAAGCGCATGCGGCTGTTGGTGGACAATATGCCGGTTCACCCAGTTACGAATACCAAAGAGGCCCCGATGGCACTAATTATGCCGTAGGTGGTGAAGTACCGATTGATGTTGGGATTATCAATGGCGATCCGCAAGCAACCATCGATAAAATGCAAACGGTACGTGCTGCTGCACTAGCACCAGCAGAACCCTCAGGTGCCGACAGAGCGATTGCGGCAGACGCCACACAGAAAATGGCTGCCGCACAAGCTGAGTTAGCTTCAGCTGATGACGAAGACAGCAGCGAAGATAAAAGCAGAGTCAGTGCGTCGTTTTCTAATAGTGAAAGTTCAGAAGTAAAAACCGCTAAAAGCGAAGAACAATCGCGTGATATTGAAGTTGAAGCGCGTGCAGGACGCATTGCTAGCTTTTATCAACTGGCCACATCCCCCGCGATTCAGAGCGAATTTTCAGCGCAAATTTAGCTGATTAAAAATAAAAAAAACCGCCTAGGCGGTTTTTTTATTTTTAAATATATCGTTTAAATTACTTTTTCACTTTTGCGTTAGCAAAGGCGTCAGCAAAGGCATTCCCCATCATCGCATTGCCTGTATCGCGTTTAGGCTTAGGCGCTCGTGCTTGGTTTGTATTATTGCTGCGAGGCTTTTGCGGTGCTGCAGCTGCTGCTTTATTGCTGGTGTCTATGTCGTCATCTAGGCGCATAGTAAAACTAATGCGTTTACGGGCAGCATCGACTTCAACCACTTTTACTTTAACAATGTCACCTGCTTTAACCACTTCGCGTGGGTCTGAAATAAACTTGTTAGTAATAGCTGAAATATGCACGAGTCCATCTTGATGAACACCCACATCAACAAATGCACCAAAATTAGCAACGTTAGAAACCACACCTTCTAAAATCATACCAGGCTTAAGGTCACTAATTTTTTCAACACCGGCTTTAAACTCCGCGGTTTTGAATTCAGGACGTGGATCGCGACCTGGTTTATCAAGCTCGCTAATAATGTCAGTCACGGTTGGTAAGCCAAATTTATCGTCAATATAGTCGTTTGCAGCGAGTTTACTTAAAAATTCACTGTTACCAATTAAGTTATTTACGTCTACCTGATTATGTTCACAAATACGCTTAACGATTGGGTATGCTTCAGGGTGAACTGATGAGTTATCTAGCGGATCGCTGCCATTATTAATGCGTAAAAACCCGGCCGCTTGTTCGAATGCTTTTGGCCCTAAGCGTTCTACTTTTTTCAACTGACTACGTTTTGTAAATGACCCATTCGTGTCACGGTAGTTTACAATGTTTTGAGCCAACGTTTTGTTTAAGCCAGAAACACGTGCAAGCAAAGGCACTGAGGCCATATTTAAATCAACCCCCACACTGTTTACACAGTCTTCTACTACAGAAATTAGGCTTTGCCCAAGTTGGCTTTGTGATACATCGTGTTGATATTGGCCTACACCGATAGACTTAGGCTCTATTTTAACTAGTTCAGCTAATGGATCTTGTAGGCGACGTGCAATAGATACTGCACCGCGTAAAGATACATCTAAATCTGGGAACTCATTAGCGGCAAATTCAGACGCAGAATACACCGAAGCGCCGGCTTCACTGACCATAATTTTATTCAGTTTAAGCTCGGCGTTGGCTTTGATAAGTTCGCCAACCAGTTTATCTGATTCGCGAGAAGCAGTGCCGTTACCAATCGCAATAAGCTCAACTTTATGTTGGCGACATAATTGCTCGAGCGTACGCAGTGATTTATCCCAATGATTTTGCGGTGCATGTGGGAAGATTGTTTGTGTAGCGAGCAGTTTTCCTGTGCTATCGACTACCGCAATTTTACAACCAGTACGCAAGCCAGGATCTAAACCAAGTGTCGTGCGAGGGCCTGCAGGCGCTGCCATTAATAAATCTTTTAAATTTTTAGCAAATACGTCAATGGCACCGGTTTCGGCTTTTTCACGCATTGCGGCTAAAAACTCGTTTTCTAAGTGTAGCCCAAGCTTAATTTTCCATGCCCACTGCACCACAGTTAATAACCATGCACTAGCAGGTTTGTTTTTAATATCTAGGCGGTAATGATCACTGATCATTTGGGCACATAACTGGGCTGGATTTTCAGCACTTGGCTCAGGGTTAATCGTTAACTGTAAAATGCCTTCATTACGTGCTCTTAGCATGGCTAATGCACGGTGCGAGGGCACTTTTTTTAACGGCTCTTGATGTTCAAAGTAGTCTCTGTATTTAGCACCTGCTTGTTCTTGCCCGTCAATTAACTTACTCTCAATCGCCCCATTTTGACTAATATGGCTTCTAAACTTAGCGAGTAATTTAGCGTCTTCAGCAAAACGCTCCATTAGAATAAATTTGGCACCATCAAGGGCTGATTTTGTATCAATAATGGCTTTATCGGCATTAATATAGTGAGCAGCTTCAGCTTCTGGGTCGAGCATTGGGTCGTTAAATAACGCATTAGCAAGAGGTTCTAAACCGGCCTCAATAGCGATTTGACCTTTAGTGCGACGCTTTGCCTTATAAGGCAAGTATAAATCTTCAAGCTCGGTTTTACTTTGCGCTGCTTTTATATCAGCTGCTAATTCCCCGGTAAGCTTATTTTGAGATTCTATCGTCGATAGAATAAAGCCACGACGCTCTTCAAGTTCACGTAAATAAGATAAACGTTGTTCTAGAAGGCGTAGTTGGGTGTCATCTAATCCACCGGTCACTTCTTTTCTGTAACGGGCAATAAAGGGGACGGTTGCGCCTTCATCAAGTAACTTTGTTGCTGCAACCACTTGTTGCTGCTGTGCATTTAGCTCAGTTGCTAAACGTGCAGAGATATCGCTCATGCAAAAACCTTTTAATACAAAAAATAAGACCAGCTAAGAAGTTAACTGATGCGTCAATGTCTTGAATAATATCACAGGGGAAGGTAATAAAAAGCTCTTAAAGCAAGCTATTTTACTTGCTTTAAGATGCCATTACTGGGGTTGGAACTATACTAATAAAAAGCTGATTTAGTGAGGGTGCTCTATACTTTCGAGTACTTCACTAAATGTGTGCGCTATTGGACTAATATGAACAGGAATTTGCAGCTTACGTGCTATATCGCGTGCTGAAATTAAACCACTTATTTCATTATTAGCCGCAGTGACTAATAAAAACATAGCGCCATGATGTTCCATAGTTTGCAGTGCATCACCAATGCATGAGTAGCTTAAGCTTTTCATACTTACACCCATTAAATTACTTAGCGGTGTCATTAAATAGCGCAAGCTAATTTCACTACGAGGCAAGCCTAAACGCTGTGCTAAAATCATGATTTTTGAGCTTTGTAAATCAGCACTCGCCACTATACCTACTAGCTTTTGCTGCTCATCAGTTACCAAAATAAAATCAGAGCGTTGAGTCGTTAACTGTTTTGACGCTTGTTCAATTGTTGTATCAAACGATGCACGCATCGGGCTTGTATCAGTAAAACTAGTCACCACTTGTGTAGCAGGTGAAGTTAAATCAATGACAGCTTCATTAGTAAATGTATTCGCAATAGTGCCATGCGAAATATCTTGGGTACGGAGTTCTTTAAAGTTAGACATAATATCCACCTAATTAGTTATAAAATTTAATAATGTTTAAAAGCAAGTTATTAAACTAAATAACGGGTGGCGCTCGCGGGTGTGCATGGCTGTAAGGTGTGACTAAAAGGCTGCTTTCATAATGAAAGTAAAACGCTAAAGGAAGTGGTTGAATTTCTCTAAGCGCAATAACACCGACATGAGAATCTATATCGGTGTCGAGGTTTGCTTGGTCAGGAGAGTCGCAAACAATAAATTCTGCAGGTGTAAAACCAGCATCAATTTGCGTATTTTTGGGTGTTGCATGCAATGTCAAACTTACACTCATAAAGAGTGTAAACAATAGGGCATTTTGTAATATGCGCGCTGTAATGTTTGACATAGTGACGACCTTAATTAACTACTCTCAAATTAATACATCATAACTTGAGTTACTTTAGTTATAGCTTACTCAGATAATATAAACAATAAAAAGTTAATATGATCTGAATCAAAACTAAGCCGTTTTATTTTTGGTAGGAAATATTATTTACATACCATTGCTTAGCACCTTGAGGGGTCATGACCTCAAAATCATCGTCTACTTGTTTTTTTAATAGTGCTCGCGCCATCGGTGAGTCAATAGAAATGTAATCGTTACGATCATAAATTTCATCGGGACCGACAATTCTAAACTTTTTACACTCCCCAGCCTCGTTTTCTATTTCAACCCAAGCACCAAAAAAAACTTTGCCGTCTTGTACGGGTGAGTAATCAACAATTTTTAAATCGGGGATGCGCTTACGTAGATAGCGCACTCGGCGGTCTATTTGGCGTAATAGACGCTTGTTATACTGATAGTCTGCATTTTCAGAGCGATCACCAAGGCTTGCAGCCCAACTCACAATTTTAGTGACTTCTGGGCGTTTTACATTCCAAAGATGGTCATGTTCTTGCTGAAGTTGTAAATAACCTTCGCGAGTAATTAAGTTTGTTTTCACGCCGTGTTCTTGTTTAATTTTCATGTGTGGCACGGTATTAAAATAAAGGCAGCTTGTCGAGATAAAATAGCCACCAATGGGTTTGAAATGTTCAGTAACAATCTAAGCACTTAATTAGTTTTTTATTATTAAGTTTTTCATTTATATTAACTATTAATAAATTATAAAAATAAGCAACAGATTATGGGACAAGAGACAGTAAAAGTATTAGTGGTTGATGACGATAAACGTTTGCGCAGTTTGCTTGAGCGCTATTTAGTAGAGCAAGGATTTATTGTTAGAACAGCCGCCGATTCACAGCAAATGGATAGGCTTATTGAGCGTGAAAACTTTCACTTAATGGTGCTTGATTTAATGCTGCCTGGAGAAGACGGGCTCTCTATTTGCAGACGGTTACGTCAAAAAGAAAACCAAATCCCAATTGTGATGTTGACCGCTAAAGGTGATGAAGTAGACCGCATTATTGGTTTGGAGCTCGGTGCTGACGATTATATTCCTAAACCGTTTAATCCACGTGAGTTACTTGCCCGCATAAAAGCAATATTACGCCGCCAATCAAAAGAAGTGCCAGGGGCACCTTCAGCAGAAGAGAATTTAATTGAGTTTGGTAAATTTACTTTAAATTTAGCCACACGAGAAATGAGCGAGGGGGATAATACCGTATCGCTCACAAGTGGTGAATTTGCCGTATTAAAAGCGTTGGTATCTCACCCTCGAGAGCCGTTAAGTCGTGATAAATTAATGAACTTGGCAAGAGGTCGTGATTACAGTGCGCTAGAGCGTAGTATTGATGTGCAAGTGTCACGCCTTCGCCGTATGATTGAAGTGGATGCGGCTAACCCGCGTTATATTCAAACTGTATGGGGATTAGGTTATGTGTTTGTTCCTGATGGTGAAAAGTAATAATTATGGGGATGTTTCCACGTAGTGCGTTTGGGCAAACTGTTTTTTTAGTAGCAGCTTTGTTGCTGATTAACCAAATTGTATCCTACGTCACAGTAAGTTTATATGTTGTTAAACCCACCATTGAGCAAGTTAATTTGATGCTTGCTAAGCAAATTAAAACTGTATTTATTGACTGGGAAGATGGTGTTGAAGTAACCGATGAAGTTTCAGAAAAGTTTTTTGCAATAACCGGTATTGAGGTGATGACTCAGCGTGAAGCGATGCGCAATGGCTTAGGGCAAAGTCGTGAGTATTCAGGGCTATCGCGAAGTATGTCAGAGCAGTTGAATGGGTTTTCTCGGGTACGCATTAGTCAAACCGATCCACTTATTTATTGGGTGGAAGCCCCGCAAGCACCGGGCTATTGGGTTAAAGTCCCCTTAACCGGATTTAAAGAAAGTAATCTTGAATTTTTAACTTTTTACTTATCCAGTATAGGCTTTTTAAGTGTATTAGGCGGGTGGTTATTTGCAAGGCATTTGAACCGACCATTAAAAGCACTGCAACAAGCGGCAATAAAAGTAGGCGTTGGTGATTTTAGTACTAAGTTACAAGAACAAGGCTCAAGCGAAGTTATTGAGGTAACGCGCGCTTTTAACCAAATGTCGCGAGGTATAGCAGCCCTTGAAAATGATCGTCGATTACTCATGGCCGGTGTCTCTCACGACTTACGCACACCGCTTACCCGTATTCGGTTAGCCACAGAAATGATGGTTGATGAAGATGATTATTTACGCGAAGGTATTATTTACGATATTGAAGATATGAATGGCATTATTGATCAGTTTATTGAATATTTACGCCATCATAAACGTGAAGAACAAAGCTATGAAGATATCAATGCGTTAGTAGCCGAAGTCGTACAAAGTGAATTAAAGCATCAACGTGTTATTACGTTTGAAAGCAATCCTAACCTAGGTAATATTCCCATAAGCTCAGTGGCTATTAAGCGAGTAGTGACGAATATGATTGAAAATGCACTGCGTTACTCGCAAGGGGATATTGAGGTGCAAAGTTATTTTAATAGCAATAAAAAGTACGTCATTATTGCGGTTAACGATAATGGCCCAGGTATTCCTGAGAGTGAATTAGAATCAGTGTTCGAACCATTTAAGCAAGGTGACGCTGCACGAGGCAGTGAAGGCAGTGGTTTAGGCTTAGCTATTATTAAACGCATTATAGACATGCATAATGGCAAGGTTGTGCTCTCTAATCGCCCTGAAGGTGGTTTAAGTGCGCAAATATATTTACCGGTTAAAGTGGTTAATCAAAACTAAATAAAGCTATCCGCCGTTATATGCGGATAGCTTTAACCATTTTATAGTGCTTTAAAACGAATGGCTGTACCACCACTGGTGGCCAATTTTAGTGTGAGTTTATCATTTGCGGTAACAGTGCGTTTTTCGATTTTTAAATCGTAAGGGTTGTTCTTCCACTCTGCCTTATCACCATCTTTGTAGATTTGCGCTTCAAACTGTTTATCTTTATCTAAGAAGTCGAGTTTAACCTCAATGGTGCGGGCGTTTTCATCAGTTACAGCGCCTAAGTACCAGTCATTACCAGTGTAATGATCGCGTTTACGTTCTTTTCGTGCAAATACAATAAAGTCGCCTACTTCTCCATCAAGCGCAATACTTTGTTGCCAATCGGTCGGTACGTCTTGAATAAATTGAAAAGCATCGGGCTTAGCTAAATAATTTTTAGGTAAATCAGCCGCCATTTGAATTGGGCTGTACATTACAACATAAAGTGCTAATTGCTTTGCAAGTGTTGTTTGCGGGCGATTTGTATCGCCACCTAAGCCATTAAAGCTCATATCAAAAATACCTGGCGTAAAGTCCATTGGGCCTGCCAGCATACGCGTAAAAGCAAGCATTGGAATGTGCTCTGGTGGATTGGGTGGCGTGCCCCATGCGTTAAATTCTTGGCCGCGAGCGCCTTCACGAGCAATCCAATTAGGGTAAGTACGGCGAAGGCCGGTGTCTTTTATTGGCTCATGAGTATTAATACTTATTTTATGTTTTGCAGCTAGCTTAACGTTGTATAAGTACTCATTAACCATAAATTGGCCGTCATGCCACTCAAAACGGGCAATGCCGTTTTCATCAATGCGTTTAATATTGCCACCATCGGCCACATAACCGGTTTTAATTTGGCTTACATTTGATTGCTCGTAAAGCGCAAAAGCGTCTTCCATTTGATTACGATAATTTGTTACGTTACCTGAAGTTTCATGGTGGCCAATTAACTGCACCCCTTTTTGCTTACCGTAGCGGGTAAGCTCCTCAATATCAAAGTCATCATATGCTTGGGTAAAGCTAAATACATCGCCATTAAAAAACCAGTCGCCATCCCAACCAGTGTTCCAACCTTCAACTAATACACCATCAAAGCCGTATTTTGCGGCAAAGTCCATGTAGTATTTAGTATTTTTTGTGGTAGCACCGTGTTTTTCGCCACTACCCCAAGTATTCTCATTGATGTGCATGCCCCACCAAATACCTACGTATTTGCCTGGTTTAACCCAGGACACATCACCGAGCTTATTTGGCTCATTTAGATTTAAAATAATATCTGAATTAACTAAGTCTACCGCATGTTCGCCAATTTGAATGGTGCGCCAAGGCGTATTAAATGCACCGTGCTTTTTGACTGCTATACCATCTGACCATGGCGTTAAATCGGCGCTAAAAGTGCCTGGGCGACGTTGGTTAAGCACCATGCCCGCATAATCGACTAGGGCTGCTTCATGAATACTGACATGCACGCCGTTGCCATTTTTAAAAGTAAAAGGGGTGTGAGCGAGTGCAGCATCTTGTAAGGCTGTGGTGTTGTAGACATATTCGTAACGATTCCAACCGCGAGCAGGTATCCACCATGCAGTGGCTTTATCGGCACCGGCGATGGCAAACTCGGTCAGCTCTTTAGTAATTTCTGTTTTTTCAAAACCGGCTTGTTTAGGGACTTCATAGCGAAATCCCACACCGCTATCAAAGGCTTTAAATCGCACTGTGTATGTGCCACCGTGGGGTGCGGGTTTATTAAAGGTAACGGCAATTTCATTGTGCTTGTCGACAACGGTTTGACGCTCTCCCCAAGGTTGCTGCCATTGACTATCTGTTTGTGAGCGAGTTACTTCACTAATAACAAAACCTTCATCAAATGGCGCTTGGCTTTTAAATCTAAAACCTAAATGTGACTGCGTAATAACAGGTTTACCGTTAAAGCTAATAGAATAGTAAGGAGATGAAGATTGATCAGATATGGTGATTTTAATTTTTTGATCAGGCGATTCCAGCATGGCTTCTTTTGCAAAAGCGCTGCTTGAAAGTAAAGCAACTAGCAGTAAAGGTAATCTCATTGTGTGTCCTTTATGTCAAATTGTAGACTATGAGCATAAAGTGAAGGTGGGGTTATTACGAGATGACTGCAAACGTATTCAGTGTAATTAAACACATAAAAAAGGGCTCTAGCGAGCCCTGTTTTATATTTATAACTTATTATTTTTTATCAAAAGCGCGTTTCATGTAATTAGGTGTTGCGAGTGCACCGTGATGAATGCCGCCATTGTAGTATTCACTATGCTGTGCAATTGTTGCTGCGCCGTCTTCTCTAAAGCCATTAAATGCCTCAGATTTGCGAGCTAGCGTCACTGACCATAACCCACTTGGGTAAATAGGTTGTGGGAATGGGAGTGTTTGTAAATCGTTAAAACCAACACTTAGCATAGCTTCGCGCATTTCAACCAACAGTGGCATATGCATTAATGGCGATTCACTTTGTTGTACCAGTATTCCACCAGGGCGAAGTGCGTTTAAACAGCTAGTATAAAACGCATGGTTAAATAAACCTTCACCTGGGCCTACCGGATCAGTACCATCAACAATCACTACATCAATAGACTCACCAGCTGCTTCGCGCATGTATTTAATGCCATCGTCAAACATCACAGTAGCACGTGGGTCATTATTTGATTCACATAACTCTGGGAAGTACTTTAACGACATTTGGGTAACCACTTCGTCAATATCTATTTGAGTTACAGTTTCTACGCTTGGGTGCTTGAGCACTTCACGTAACGTACCGCAATCGCCGCCACCAATAATAACTACGTTTTTTGGGTTTGGATGCGCCAGTAATGCTGGGTGGCTGATCATTTCGTGGTAAAAAAAGTTTTCACGGCTACTTACCATAGTACAACCATCAATGATCATTAAATTACCAAAGTCTGTGGTTTCAAACATTTCTACTTTTTGAAAAGGAGACTGTTTTTCATCTAACTTTTTGTTAATACGTAATGAAAATGCGCTGCCATCGCGGTCGCTAATTTCAGTAAACCACTTACTTTGATCTAAATTTGCCATAGTTGTTGTTACACTTTTGGTTGAGTATGAAAAAAAGGAGGCAATTCTGCCAGTGCTTGGCCTATTGCTCAATCAAATTTTACTCTCTTTAGCGAATAAAGTTAGCTATAAAGAGGGGAAAGTTCAATTTTTGTTAGCTTAGCAGATAGTGACGTATTAAAATGCCCCTTTACACCTAATTTAATAAAGAAGAGTTGCCATGACTTGGGGTTTAGAAACAGCACGTGCTACATACAATGTTGCTCATTGGAGCGATGGTTATTTTGATATTAACGCACAAGGTGAGTTGATAGCCTATCCTGATGGCGACCAAACAAAACCTGCCATTTCTTTAAGTCAGCTTACTGAGCAATTTAAGCAGCAAGGGTTAACATTGCCCGTACTGGTGCGCTTTACTGATATTTTAAAAAATCGTGTCGATACGCTCACCAATGCCTTTACTCAAGCGCGCACTAACCGTGAATATAACGGCAAATACACCTGTGTTTATCCTATCAAAGTAAACCAACAGCGCTCTGTTGTGAGTAAGTTATTAGCTCACCCAAGTGGCCTAGTGGGACTTGAAGCTGGTTCTAAACCTGAACTAATGGCCATTTTAGGGGTGGCGAAAGAGCCTATTACTATTGTATGTAACGGCTACAAAGACAGCGAGTTTTTACGTTTAGCCTGTATTGGTCAAGCAATGGGACACAGCGTTAAAATTGTGGTTGAAAAACTCTCAGAGCTAACCACATTGCTTGAAGAAATTGATAATTTAGGCATTGAACCGGCTATTGGAATTCGTATTCGCTTAAATTCGGTTGGCAAAGGTAAATGGCAAAATACCGGTGGTGAAAAAGGTAAGTTTGGTTTAACCGCAGGACAAGTACTCAGTGCAGTGGAAGTACTTAAGCAACATAGCAAGTTGCATTTAATGCAAATGGTGCATTTTCATATTGGTTCTCAAATCGCCAATATTCGTGATATCCATCGTGCCTTGCGCGAATGTGCTCGCCATTTTGCTGAATTAACTCAATACGGTGTACCGCTAAATACGGTTGATGTGGGTGGCGGGCTTGGCGTTGACTACGAAGGCTCAGGCTCACGCAGTGCCTGCTCAATGAACTACACAGTCGAAGAGTACGCGCGTAATGTAGTGAATGCATTTGCCGATGTGTGCGATCAGCATAACTTAACGCACCCTGCTATTATTACAGAATCTGGCCGTGCATTAACGGCTCATCATGCAGTGTTGATCACCGATGTCATTGATGTAGAAAAAGCACCGAATCATTTAAACCCAGAACCGCCATTGGAAAACAGCGCATTAGTGCTAGATGAAATGTGGCAATGCTTACAACGTTTGAACCCACGTATGGCACTTGAAATATATCATGATGCTATGCACTTATTTAGCGAAGCACACGATCAATACGTGCATGGTTTAGTGAGCATGCTAGAGTGGGCGAAAATAGAGCAGCTTTACTTTACGATTTTACACCGAGTTCGTGCATCGTTAAGCGTTAACGCACGCGCTCATCGCGAAGTGCTGGATGATTTAAACGAAAAGCTAGCCGATAAACTGTTTGTGAATTTTTCATTGTTTCAGTCATTACCTGATGTATGGGGTATTCAGCAGTTATTTCCGGTCATGCCCATCGAAAATCTAACGCAGCCGCTTACTCAGCGCGCGATTATCCAAGACATTACTTGTGATTCTGACGGGCAAATACGTGAGTACGTTGAAGGTGCAGGTATTGAAACTAGTTTACCTATCCCTGAATATACACAAGGTCAGCAGTATCATATTGCCATGTTTATGGTGGGGGCATACCAAGAGATTTTAGGTGACTTACATAACCTATTTGGTGATACCGACTCAGTCCATGTTGAGCTTAATGAGCAGGGATATGTATTAACCAATGCCATTAAAGGAGACAGCGTTAAGGATGTATTAAAATTTGTTGATTATGATAGCGAGTTATTAGCTGATAACTTTGCCACTCAAATTAATAAACTTGATGTATCAGAACACTGTAAAGAAGGGTACCTAGCCGAGCTCAATGCAGGGCTTGAGGGCTACACCTATTTTGAAGATTAATTTAGTTGCATAGTTAAGCGCGGTCTTAGTGGCTGCGCGATGTTTAAAGGAATAGAAGTAATGTCAGTTATTCGCAGTGTATTTAGTATTTTCTTTTATACAATAAACACTCTTTTTTGGTTTGTGCCTATTTTTATTTGTGGCATCGTTAAGTTAATCCCAATCAAACCACTACAAAAATTAATGAGCTGGACGGCCAAGCAATGTGCCTCTATTTGGGTGACCTTCAACACGTTAAATCAAACGTTATTAACGCCAACTAAACTTAATGTTATTGGCCTTGAAGAGCTTAAATTAAAAGATTGGTACCTAGTTATTGCGAACCATCAAAGCTGGGTGGATATTTTAGTGTTACAGCGGGTGTTTAACCGAAAAATACCTTTTTTGAACTTCTTTTTGAAAAAAGAGCTTATTTACGTACCTGTTTTAGGTTTGTGTTGGTGGGCACTCGACTTTCCTTTTATGACCCGTACCAGTAAAAGCCAATTAAAAAAGAATCCTAAATTGCGTGGTAAAGATTTAGAAACCACCCGTAAAGCCTGTGAAAAATTTAAAGAAATGCCAGTCAGTGTGGTTAACTTTGTTGAAGGGACGCGGTTTACAGCGCAAAAGCATGCGCGTCAAAATAGCCCGTTTCCTCACTTACTTAAACCGAAAGCGGGTGGTGTGGCGTTTGTAATGCAAGCCATGGGTGAGCAAATTTCTAAAGTGGTAAATGTCACTATTCATTACCCTGAGGGCATTCCTACCTTTATGGATTTTGCAGCCGGTAAAGTAAAACACATTGATGTACATGTTGAAGTAAAAGGCGTTAGTGACGACTTAATTGGTGATTACACTAATGATCCTGACTTTAGAGTACGCTTTCAAAGTGAATTAAACCGCGTGTGGGAAGAAAAAAACCAGACGTTGGTTAATCTCAAACAAAAATAACAAAATGAGCTGACAGTTATGCTAAAAAAATGGTTACCTAATTGGTTAAATGGCTTAATTGTTGGCTGTGTTTTATTTGCTAATTTAATAATATTTGGCGCATTAGTGCTTACCCTAGGGTTAGTTAAATTAGTGCTGCCCATACCTGTAGTGAGTAAATTATTACACAGTGCGTATAAAGGGTGGTGCAAAGGTAACCGCTTAGGGCTGTGGTTAGGCTGTAATAATATTAAAGTTAATATTAGTGGGGAGGTAAACGCCAACAGTTGGTATTTGCTAATCAGTAATCATATTAGCTGGCTTGATATTGCGGTATTGAGCTCGTTGGATGCATTGCCAGCCCCTAAGTTTTTTTTAAAAGATGAGCTTAAATACGTGCCATTTATTGGCACTGGTGCGTGGGCGATGGGTATGCCCTTTATGAAACGAGTGACCAAAGCGCAATTGGCTAAAAATCCGAATTTAAAAGGCTTAGATGTCGAGCGTACTAAGCGCAGTTGCCGTAACTTTCGTCATCATCCTACAACCATAGTTAACTTTGTAGAAGGTACGCGTTTTACTGCGCAAAAGCACCAGCATCAACAAAGTCCTTTTCAGCATTTATTAAAACCTAAGGCTGGTGGAACTGCTTTTGCCTTAGAGGTTTTAAACGAGCAGTTTGACGCTATGCTTAACACCAGTTTAGTGTATAGCGGTCAGTCAGATCATGTGTGTCGTAATATTTTAAAAGGCGAGTTGGAGTCTATTCATATTACTATTGAGGTTATGCCAATAAATACGCAGATGATTGGCAGTTACCAAACCGATAAGGCATTCAGGGCCCAGTTTCAGCAATACTTAAATAACTTATGGACAGTAAAAGATAAGCAATTAAGCGCTATTCATATTCAGCAAGCTAGTACTGAATTAACACCCAGTAAGGAAATTGAAATACCATGAGCAAAACACACCTACAGGAGCTAATTACTCCTTGGTTTGAAAAAGTCCCCGATGCTTTTTTTCTCAGCGCAATCACCGCCTCATCAATTGGCATTCTTTCATTATTATTTGTTTACTTATTTACTCGTCGCTTGATGTTACCGGGTATTCAAAAGGTGGTGACTAAACTCTCTCCTGAGCGTATTGGTTCATTGTCACCTATGTTAACTAAGCTGAATAAACGAATTGCTTGCTTGTTATGTTGTGTACTTTTTTTAGCCACATTTGATAGTGTTTATCCGGTTAATGCAATTGCTCAAGAGATCCTTAAAACCATTGGCCAAGCATTATTAATTATTTATATAGGTTTTATTATTAGCAGCATAGTGAGCATTGCTGGCGCTATTTATAACCAATTAGATTTTGCTCGCGAAGTACCTATTCAAGGCTTAATTCAAGTGGTTAAGCTGATCACCTTTATTGTGTGTTCAATATTAATTGTTAGTATTGTGCTTGAAAAATCGCCGACTTATATTCTCTCTGGTTTTGGTGCTATTGCCGCTGTTACTTTATTAGTATTTAAAGACACCATATTAGGTTTTGTCGCCAGCATTCAAATTGCCGCTAATCGTTTGGTGACCTATGGAGATTGGATCCAAGTAGATAACTACGGCGCCGATGGCGAAGTAATTGATTTAGGACTTAATACTGTAAAAGTGCGTAACTGGGATAACACCATAACGACCATCCCTACTTATATGCTGGTGGCCGGTTCATTTAAAAATTGGCGCGGTATGCAAGAATCTGGTGGGCGACGCATCAAGCGTTCTTTAAACATTGATATGAACAGCATCTTTTTAGTTGATGACGATTTTAAAGCGCAAATAGAAGCGGCTATACCACTGCAAGAATATATTCGACTAGGCACACTTCCCGATCCGGTGTCGAACTTAGGGCTATTTCGTCGCTATGCAGAGGGTTACTTAAAACAACACAGTAAAATCAATACCTCGCTCACACTTATGGTGCGTGAACTACAACCGCTTAATCATGGCTTACCGATTGAGTTTTACTGCTTCAGTGAAGACAAACGTTGGATATCGTACGAGCACTTACAAGCTGAAATTATGGACCATTTACTGGCCGTATTACCTGTGTTTGGGCTGCGCGCTTATCAAAGTGTCAGTGGGCAATTAAGCCCAGCTGACGGAGCCAA